>NZ_CALGEO010000101.1:0-4318 GCF_937881865.1 Candidatus Proelusimicrobium excrementi | reverse complement strand
ACATGGGTAATAGCCCGCGGGGGGAGGGTGGTATTTTCCAAAGCGAACAAATCCGCGCCGGAATCCGAATCGTGAGCCCTGCACGGCAATTTGGCGTCCGGGTGCAGCCTCTTTACTTTAATAATCATAAAAAACCTCTAAATTAATTTGAAAACGGCGAAGGATACCAGCGTAACCAATACAAACAGCAAAGCAATCAAAGCAGGCTTAAGATTAACCGATACGGACTTGGCCGGTACCGTTCCCGAAGAAGCGGCGGACGGAGCCTCGCCTTTATCGTTATCCTGCAAAGACCAAAGGCTTACTACGCCCAAAAGCCCGCCCTCGGAGTCCGTAACCGGCAGAAAAGCGGCATTGTTTTTTAAAAGCAAATTACGCGCTTTTTTTACTCCGTCAAAAGGGCTTAATTTTATAAAATCCGCAGTCATTACCGAACCGGCCAAGCTTTCCGGCGGATAAAAAGAAAGCTGATTTGCGGGCAAAACGCCGCACAGCTTTCCGCCTTTGTCCAAAATGTAAACGACAAGCGGCACTTTCGCCGACGGAAGCGTTTTTATACGGGCGATAATGTCTTTTACTTTGGCGTCGGTTTTAAAAGTTATAAAATCGCTCTTCATAAAGCGGGCCGCGCTTGCTCGCGGATAGCTTAAAACGTCTTCCAAAGCTTTTATCTGTCCGGGCTCCAAAGCGTCTATCAGGCGTTTTTTGTAATGGATGGGCAAATCCAGCATAATTTCCCCCGCGCGCTCGGCCTTAAGGCCCTGCATTATCCGCGCCGCCTGCTTTATGTGCAAGCGTCTTAAAAGGAATGCGGCTTTTTTGGGATTCATATTTTCCAGGCAGGCTATTATGGAAGAGGCCCTCAGCCCGGAAAGCCAAAAAACCGCTTCGCTCAGTGCGGTCTGCTCTAGGGAAAGAGCCGCCTTTTCCGGGGAAGCGGAAATAAAATCTTCCAGCATTTTGGAGCCGCTGGTTTTATGCTGCATTGTATCAAACATTAATAAATTATAGTATATTGCAAAGCAGGCGCAAAATATTATCAAGGGGAATATTTATGTACTTTACAAAACCCGTCAACAAGCTTACGTTTCAGGAAGTGGTGCACTTTTTAAAGCAGGGCGTGCCGGAAAACACCTTGCTCGACTATAAATATATGCTGCCTAAAGATAATGAAAAATTCGCCAAAACCATTGCGGCTTTCGCCAATTCCATGGGCGGCACGGTGATAATAGGCGTAAAAGACGAACACGATAAACCCAAACCGCCTTTTACCGGCATAGCCTTCCACGGCAAAATACGCGGGCAGATAGAAAGCATAATACAAAACTATATAGACCCGATAGTATTCGTGGATATCGCCACATGCAAAGATCCGAAAAGCAACAATATGTTTGTAGTCGTAAATATCCCCCAAAGCAATCTGACGCCGCACCTTGTCGGACGCCTGAAAAGAGCTTATATAAGGACGGGGCAGGCCTCCAGGCCGGAAGTCATCGTCCACCCCGATAAACTGCCCTGGCTTATGGATAACCGCCGCAAAAGCCAAAATCTGCGCCATATACTTTTGGATAAAGCCGAAGCGCACTTTAACAACTTTCTCAGGTCCGCCGGCAAAGAGCCTTCTTCCGTACAAGCCGTTTGCGGTTTTACGCTTATGCCCTTATATCCGCAAACGCCGATAGCAGATTATAAAGCTTTGCCGTCAATCTTACAAAAACTCGCTTTTGACTGCGCCGGGCAAACCTGGCCTGAACAAGGCACGGTAAACAGCGTGCAGGACGGCATAGTGCTTAATCCCGCCCGCAGTTTAAGCGCATGGGAGCTTAACTGTTACGGATTAATATCCCAAAAAACCGTTTTGGCCGGGGAAGACAGCTACATAGATATGCCGCGCTTTTTCAAAGAATGCGTATTGTTTTTCAAGACGGCTTCAAGGTTTTACGAAGCGATAGGCTATATAAGCCCGCTCCTTTTAAGGGTAAAAATAGCCAATGCGCGCGGAGCCAAAATAAAAACACCCAACGGCGAAAAAGAAATTATAGAAGATTATGTCCGTTTGGATAAAAACGTTCAGCCGCTGCTTTTAAGCGGGAACATGGCGCAGTTTTCTTCCGAAATTTTGGAAGAACTTTCATGGTCGCTCAATTTGCCCATGTCGCAGGAGGAGGGCGGCTTGAAAACGGCTCATGATATACTGCAATCCTGCAAAATTATATAATTATAGTAATATGAAAATCATTAACGCGGACTGCCTTGTAATAGGCAGCGGAATAGCCGGTTCCTTATATGCTTATATAACGGCGAAAGCGGGGCTTAAATGCGTGCTGGTTTCCAGCGCGGACATAGACACCTGCAACAGCGCGCTTGCGCAAGGCGGGATAATATACGAAAAACACCCCGACTTAAAAAACCTTCTTAAAGACATACAGCTCGCCGGCGGCGGCAAATGCAACGAAAAGGCCGTCCTTTCGGCCTGCGCCGAAGGCTTTAAAGACATAGAAAAATACTTTATTAAAGAATTTAACACGGATTTCAACCGCTCGGAAGAAGGCGAACTGCTTTTGACCAAAGAAGCCGCCCACAGCAAAAAAAGAATTATTTTCAGCAAAGACACTACGGGCGAAGCCATTATAAGCGCGATGCAGAAAAAACTTAAGAATTTAAAAAATCTTAAGATAATGCACCACTGCAACGCAATAGATTTATTGACGCTTTCCCACAACTCTACGGATTATTATGATATTTATAAGCCTCTTACATGCTTCGGCGCTTATGTTTTGGACAACAAAACTTTGGAAGTCTGCGCCGTTACCGCAAAAAAGACGGTTTTGGCGACCGGCGGCATAGGCCAGATTTATAAATATACCACCAACTCTCCCGCCATTTACGGCGACGGCATAGCCATGGCATACCGCATCGGCGCAAGGGTTATAAATATGGAATATACCCAATTTCACCCGACGGTATTTGCAAAAGGCAGAAGCGCGCTGATATCGGAAGCCGTCCGCGGCGAAGGCGCCGTTTTAATCAACAAAAACGGCAAAGCTTTTATGGAGGAATATCACCCGTTAAAAGATTTGGCCCCCAGGGACGTTGTTTCCCGCGCGATAGAACATGAAAGACTTAAAACCGGCGCGGACTGCGTTTATTTGGATTTATCCTGCATGAGCGCAGATTTCATAAAAAAACGCTTCCCCCATATTTACAAAACCTGCCTTGACGGCGGCGTGGATATAACCAAAGAACCTATCCCGGTAGTGCCGGCGATGCATTATTTTTGCGGCGGGATATATACCGACCTCAGCGGGCGGACAAACATACTAAACCTTAACGCCATAGGCGAATGCGCCTGTAACGGATTTCACGGAGCGAACCGCCTTGCAAGCACTTCGCTTTTGGAAGCGACGGCTTCGGCCTCGCTTACGGCTAAAGCCGATATTAAGGAAATAAGAAAAAACAAATTCTATATTCCTAAACCAAAAGACTGGGAAAGCCCCAAAGCTCTGCCGGATAAAAACCTTATTTTGCAGGATATCTCCGTAATAAAAAGCACCATGTGGAACTACGTCGGGCTGATAAGGAGCGCGTCGCGCTTAAACCGCGCGGAAAAAATCTTAAGGCATTTGCATAACGAGATTTCCGTTTTCTATAAAGGTTATAAAATAACGGAAGATTTGCTTAAACTCAGAAACGCCGCCCAAACGGCATTACTGATAACTTACGCCGCGCTGAAAAACAAACAAAGCTGCGGTACGCATTACAGGGAAGATTAACTCCCAAAAAGATTCTGACGGCGGGCCGGCTTTAAAAGCCGGCCTTTTTTTATTTGAACGAAAAGTACGGTTTATTCAAAATGAAACCCCGCCTTTGCTTTCGCTCGGGCGGGGCGGTTAGTTGAGAGAACTGCTCTCCCTAAAAAATAATTTTTAATCGCAGACGACTTGCGGAGTGGGCCGTCCTTTGGAAATACTCTTGCAGCTGGGGCCTTTTAAAGCGTCATATCCGATTGAAGCAGAATCACAACATATTCCTTTACAAAATTTAGCGGACCAATACCCGTTGCTTGCATTTAAATACATATTCCGCATGGCAGTATTTGCGCAGGAATAAGAAGAAGACCATTCACATTGAGCCGTACAAGTATAAACGGCATTTGATACGCTGGCGTGTGCCTTTGTAGCCCCGGGAGAGCAAACACCTTTCGGCATAACCTAAACTTACGCAGGCAAAAAGCTAGGCTCATGGCAAGTAAAATTTGATTTTTGTTTTTTGCGGGCAACTCACAAAAAAATAGCAACTGCTATATTGTTACGCTTAT
>NZ_CALGEO010000100.1:0-3372 GCF_937881865.1 Candidatus Proelusimicrobium excrementi | reverse complement strand
CCTTCGTCAAAAGTGGCGCGCCACATTTTAAAGCAGTTTTCCATGGTGCCGATGAATATGGGCACTATCGGGGTCTGCGTCGCGCCGATGTTAAAGCCGAGCTTTAAAAAGCCTTCTTTAAGGCGTTTGGTATTGGCCCAAAGCTTGTCTTTGCGGGACATATCATCCCAAATCAAGTCCAAAGCTTTATCTATTGAAGCTATTGAAGCCGGCGGCAAAGCGGCGGAAAATATCTGGCTTCTTGCGCTGTGGCGGATATAATGGATTACGTCCGCGTCGCCTACAACAAAGCCGCCTACCGTCGCGAATGTCTTGGAGCAGGTGCCTACCACCAAATCGACTTCGCCGTTTTCCAAACCGAAATGCTCACAGGTGCCGCGGCCGGTTTTGCCTAAAATGCCGGTGGCGTGAGCGTCGTCGACTATAATTCTGGCGCCGTATTTCTTGGCGAGTTTGACGATTTCCGGCAGATTGCAGATATCGCCTTCCATGCTGAATACGCCGTCTACGATTATAAGTTTACCTTTGCTGTCGTCTATTTTGGAAAGCACTCTTTCCAAATCTTCCATATCATTGTGTTTAAAACGCACCATTTCGGCTTCGGAAAGCTTTACTCCGTCCAAGATGCTGGCGTGGTCAAGTTTGTCGACTATAGCTACGTCGCCTTTTTTGAGCAGGCTGGAAATCACGCCCAAATTCATTTGGTACCCGGCGGAGAATATAAGCCCTGCCTCTTTGCCTTTAAATTTCGCTAATTTCGCTTCAAGATCATTTGCGTATTTGGTGTTCCCGTTTAAAAATCTGGAACCGGCGGAACCTGTGCCTCTGGCCAAAGCCGCTTCTGCGGCGGCTTTCTTCATCTCGGGGTCATTGGCCAAACCCAGATAATTGTTTGATCCGGCCATTATGTATTTTTTACCGTCCAGTTCTATTTCCGGCGCCTGTGCGGAGGATATCGGCTGGAAGTAACCGTAAATCCCTAAACGCATTAAAGCTTTAGCGTCTTTAAAGTTCCTGCATTTTTCAAAAATATCTGCCATAGTTTATACCTTCGGTTTAATTATAATTTCTCTATATTTAAGATAAACTTAAAATCTATTTCTGAGCCGCTTTTTTAATGGTGTTTGTGGTGGAGCGGCCTTCAAGTATCGGGTAGAGAGCCACCTTTTTGGCAAATTCCCTGCCTACGACGTTCTCCTCTTTATAATCGGCCCCTTTTATCAAGACGTCCGGCACGATTAATTTTATAAGTTCATAAGGCGTATCCTGATCAAAAACGACTACCGCGTCAACCGCCTGTAAAGACGCACACACCAAAGCTCTGTCTTCCTGGGAGTTAATCGGGCGGCTGGGCCCTTTAAGCCTTTTTACGGAAGCGTCGCTGTTTATGCCGAGTATAAGTATATCGGCTTGATTCTTGGAAAATTCCAAAATGCTGACGTGCCCGGCGTGGAGTATGTCAAAACAGCCGTTGGTAAAAGCCACGCTCTTGCCTTGTTTTCTCTGTTCTTTTACATATTCTTCAGCCTGGGGCCAGGTCAAAATTTTATCTGTTGCTTTCATCTTTTTTTATAATTCTTTCCACAAGGCCGGTATTCATGTTGCCGGATGCAAAATCCTCATCGTTTACCATTATCTTATGGAAGTCTATCGTCGTTTTTACGCCTTTTACGGTAAATTCGTTCAAAGCTCTTTTACTGCGTTTTAAAGCAGTTTGCCTTTCCGGGGCGAAAACTATCAGCTTCGCTATAAGGCTGTCGTAAAAAGAAGGTATGGTGTAGCCGGTGTGAACGTGGCTGTCCAAACGTATACCGAGTCCGCCGGAAGGCGACCATTCTTCAATCGTGCCGGGGCAGGGCATAAAATTCTTTTTATAATCTTCCGCGTTTATACGGTGTTCTATGGCGTGGCAGTGCACTTCAAGGGCGCGCTCGGGCGTTATTTCAAGCTTTTTGCCCTGGGCAATATCTATTTGCAATTTAACCAAGTCCATTCCGCTTACAAGTTCCGTTACAGGGTGTTCAACTTGCAAGCGCGTGTTAACTTCCATAAAATAGAAGTCATGGTTTTCGTCCATTAAAAATTCAACCGTACCCACGCCGCTGTATTTAGCGGCTTTTGCAAGGCGCATGGCCGCGGCGCAAAGTTCTTTCCTTACTTCCGTCGTAACGAACGGGGAAGGGGATTCCTCAATAAGTTTTTGGTTTTTGCGCTGCATGGAGCAATCCCTTTCGGCGAAAGCGACCACATTGCCGTAATTATCTGCGGCCATTTGCACTTCTATATGGCGCGGATTTAAAACCAGTCTTTCAAAATAGACTCTGCCGTCGCCGAAAGCGGCTTTGGCTTCGCCTTGGGCGGTGTCTAAAGCTTTTTGGAAGTCTTCTTCCCCGAAAGCCGGGCGCATACCCCTTCCGCCGCCGCCCATAGTGGCTTTAATCATTATGGGAAAACCTACTTTTTTTGCGGCTTTAAGGAAGTCTTTTTCCACAATTCCGTCGGAACCGGGTATTACGGGCACTTTGGCGGAAATAGCCAAGGCTCTGGCGTGGGCCTTTTCGCCCAGTTTTAAAATAGCTTCCGGGCTGGGGCCGATAAAAGTCATACCGTTGTCAATGACGGCCTGAGCGAAGCGGGCGTTTTCGGATAAAAAACCGTAACCCGGGTGCACGGCCTGCGCGCCGGTAATTTTGCAGGCGGCTATAATGGCGTCGATATTTAAGTAACTTAATGAAGACGGCCCCGGGCCTATGCAGACGGCTTCGTCGGCTTGGCTTACGTGTGCCGAAAATTTGTCCGCTTCGGAATAAACCGCTACGGATTTTATATTCATTTCTTTAAGCGTGCGGATTATACGCAAGGCTATTTCGCCTCTGTTGGCGATAAGAACTTTATTAAAAGGTTTTATGGTTTCTTTTGTCATAATTAGGGTTCTATAAAGAAAAGCGGCTGGCCGTATTCTACGGCGGAGCCTTCGGAAGCCAAATTGATTTTTACCGTGCCTTTTACGGGGGCGGAAACTTCTTTCAAAGTTTTGTTCATTTCAACGTAACCCAAAATATCGCCTTGTTTTACGGGCATATTTTCTTTAACGGTTACGGCTTTTCCCTTTTTGCCGAAGCTGTATATGCCTACAGCCGGCGCTTTTACCGGGGTAAGTTTGCAAGAAAAATCGGAAGCTTTCGGGTTTTTTGCCGCTGTAGAAATCTCAACGCAAACGCCGTCTTTTTTAAATACTACTTCCTGTAAGTCCGTGTTTTTTGACCATGCGATAAAATCGGAAAGGGTTTTTGTATCCATAAAATCTCCTGTTTATATATATTACCATTTTATAGCGGAATATTGGAAATTTATACAAGATGAATATCCTGC
>NZ_CALGEO010000099.1:0-5618 GCF_937881865.1 Candidatus Proelusimicrobium excrementi | reverse complement strand
GCCGATTAACTATAAAGGAGAGGAAAAAGATGTCAAAAAATAAAACGGTTAGAAACATATTTTTAATGCTGTGTTGTTTTGTCATCTGCGTAACTTCGCCTTATGCCGAGAGCTGTTCAAAAGGCGGAACAACGCAGAATAAATACACGGCAAGCGGGTGCAGTTATACCACTCAGACAAGGACTTGCTGCGCTAACTATCAATGGAGCGAGTGGGGGAAAGACTGCACTTGTAATTACGACGGGCAAGGCTGTGACGATTGGCAAATATATGCCGAGTGGGATCCCGTCGCCTGCAAATGTATATGTCCCCCAAACGCTTCTGAGGTAAACGGCGTATGCGAATGCAATCCGGGATATGTGAAGTAAATCATGAGTGCGTTAAAACAAGCTATAAGATAACAACCGGCATTATACTTGACACAGGCCAAGGCGGGGTTTTGTAATCTATAAAAAAATTGAAAAACTAAAAATACAGATTGGACTTTTTTATAAGGATATACTTATTTTTTGCAGGTCCTTTGACTTCAGTTCTGTTAAGGGTAAGCACTTTTAAAGAGCCGTCTTTTTGCTGCTTTAGATATTTTATACCGTCGCCGTAATATTTCAGGGTTATTATTTTATCGGAACTTATTCTGTAAGATCCGTCCTCTTTGGATGAAGAAGCAAGATCGCTTTGGTATATGGTTTGCATTTGGAAGGTATAATCCGGGCTTAATGTTAGTTCAATTTCCATACCCCCGGCCGGCATAGGCAAAACCCCGGAATATTCCCCGGGCAAATTGCCGTTTGAACACCCGCATAAAGCGGCTTGCAGTATTACGGCTGTTGCCGATATAAACGCTTTTTTGATTGTCTGCACGCTTTAATCCCTAAAATATGTATTTTTTAAATTCTATAAAATTAAAAGGGGTTTCTTTTTATAGTTTTTAATTGCAAAGTAAAGCGGCGGTTTCAGGCCGCCGCTTGTCGTCGTGCGTTTATTTATAATTTTTTTGTTTTTTCAAGTTTATAATAACTTCTTAACGGGCCTTCGGGTTCTTCTTTATCCAAAGTCAGTACGCTCAGGCTCCCGTCGTCTTCCTGCTTAAGATATCTTAAGCCTTCTCCGCCCAACTCTATAATGCCTTGGGAATTGACGGCGTAACTGCCGGTTTCCGTGAAAGCGTTTTCGTCTTTTCCCAAATAAACGCTTGTAAGAATAAACGTATTATCCGGGTTTAAGGTGAGCGTGGTTAATATGCCCGGCGCATCGGCCGCGGGCAGAGTTCCCTGATACTCCCCGGGAACTGAAGCTTTTGAACACCCCAGCATCAAACAGACCGCGACTGCGGCAAGCAAGTTGGCGGTTGTTTTCATGTAACCTCCTTAAAAATCCGGCACGTTTTATAGCATAGCCGGTTTTTACGCTCTTGCAAGTCCTTAAAAAACGGGCTGGAAAAATATGCGTTTTTCCGTTAGTATTTTAATGCAGGCCGTTTGATAATATTCCGAAGTCAAATAATGTAAAATATAATCATGAAGAATTTTACCGTACCGCGCCGGTTCGGCGCTTTTTTAATTTTTTCTTTCTGCAATGCCGCATTTTTCAGCTTGCTGAGGGTTGTTTTCTATTTTGCGAACAAACCCGCTGAAATTTTGGGCTCGGCCCCTGTTGCAAAGGCCTTTTTTATAGGATCCCGTTTTGATTTAAGGGCGGCTTTTATTTTTGCTTTGCCTCTTGGAATTATTTTCCTTTTTCCGTACAAAAAATGGCTTAAAAAGTTTACGCTTTGGCTTTACACTTTGGCTTTTGCCGCTATTATGCTGATTTATTTTGTAGACTTCGGCTATTACGCTTATCTTACGGAAAGGCTTAACGCCTATATTTTTGAACTTGCCGCCAATACCGTTACTTCCGCCGAAATGGTGTGGCAGAGTTATCCCGTAGTAACTTTGGCTTTGGCTCTTATCGCGCTTTCCGCGGCGTTTTACTTCGCTTTGAAGGCTTTGCTAAACTTCGCTTACTTAAAACAGGGAAAGAAGCGGGATTATTGGTTCGCGCTTATAGGCCTTATAATCGCCGCGGCTTTTATACACGGCAGATTTTCCCAATATCCTTTAAGGTGGAGCAACGCTTATTTCAGCAAGAACGCCTTTGTTTCCGCATTGGCTTTAAACCCAATGCAAAACCTTTTTGACACTTATAAATTCGCTAAAAGCGGCGTTACTTTCGACGAAGCCAAAACCAGGCTCTATTATGACGCCGTGGCCGATTACCTCGGCGTTAAGGAAAAGGACGCCCAAAAGCTTAATTTCGAGCGTATAATAACTCCGCCGGCAAAAGACAAAGCTTATAATGTTGTGGTCATCCTGACGGAGTCCTTCGCTTATGATAAATCCTCTTTCAACAACCCGGAACTCCAAACCACGCCCATGATGGCCGCTTTGGCTGAAAAGGGCCGTTTGTTTACCAATTTTTTTACTCCGACTGCGGGCACCGCCAAAGGCGTGTTTACTTCCGTAACCGGGCTGCCGGATACCTCAACGGTAAAGACTTCCTCTCGCAACCCCATGATAGTAAGCCAGCATACTTTGATAAACGACCTTAAAGACTATAAAAAGTTTTATTTTATCGGCGGGAGCACCAACTGGGGCAATATTCGCGGGCTTTTGTCTTACAATATAGAAGGCCTTAAGATCTTTGAAGAAGGCACATACGAAAATGTGGAACGCAACGACGTTTGGGGCCTTTCGGATTTGGATATGTTCCGCTACGCCGCAAAGGAACTTTCCCAAACAAAAGAGCCTTTCTTCGCTTTTATACAGACTTCCGGCTTTCATCGCCCTTATACAATACCGGAAGATCACGGCGATTTTAAAGAAATCAAGCAGGACGAAAATTTGCTTAAGGAATACGGTTTCAGCGGCAACGCTGAATATAATTCTATGCGGTTTCAGGATTATTCCATGGGCGAGTTTTTTAAACTTATAGAAAATCAGCCGTTTTATAAAGATACGTATTTCCTTATTTACGGCGATCACGGCCTTACGGTAAGCAGTTCCAAAAATACGCCCAAGGGCATAATAGATTTGGAGCTTACCACCAACAATACGCCTTTGATAGTGCTGGGGCCCGGCATAGAACCTTCCGTAGACGACAAGCCGGCCAGCCAGGCTGATATAACGGCCACGTTTTCGGGCTTGTTGGGCAAACCTTACAGGGAAACGGCTTTAGGCCGCAATTTGTTTGATGATTCGATAAGCCGCGGGGCTTTTATATTGGCTTCTTCCGGCGCGCCTTTAAGGATAGGTTTTATAGAAGACGGTTTTTATTACGTAATTTGGCCTTCAAAAGAGGGAATGTTCAAGTACCGCTCCAAAGATGACGACAAAGATTACTGCGGCGAATATCCCAAAAAGTGCGAGAGAATGAAAACCCTAGCCCAAGGCCTTTACGAAACGGCTAAATATATAACGTTCCATAATAAATAAAGCCGTTTGAGAAATTATTAATCGGAGGACTGATGATAATCAGCGGGGAAAATTTCCTTTTAATAGCTTCAATACTGCTTTTTGTCAGCATTCTTGCGGGCAAAACCGGGTACCGCTTCGGCGTGCCGGCTTTGCTTTTGTTTTTGGTTGTGGGAATGCTGTTCGGCAGCGAGGGCCTCGGTTTGCAGTTTTCCAGTTTTAAGCAGGCGCAGTTTGTCGGCATGGCCGCTTTAAGCGTAATTTTATTTTCCGGCGGTATGGATACGAAAGCTTCCGACATAAAACCCATAGCCGTGGAAGGCGTTGTTCTTTCCACGTTGGGTGTACTGCTGACCGCGCTTATAACCGGCGGTTTTATTTACGGTATGGCTAAACTGCTGCCGGGATATTTATCGCTTAGTTTCGCCGGGTGTATGCTTTTGGCGGCGGTAATGTCCTCTACTGATTCGGCTTCGGTCTTTTCCATTTTAAGATCCAAGAATCTTTATCTTACCCAAAATATGCGCCCTCTTTTGGAGCTTGAAAGCGGTTCCAACGACCCTATGGCTTATATGCTTACGATTATGCTTATACAGGTGGTGCTTTCCAGCAGCGTAAGCATGGACGTAATGCTGTGGACTTTGGTTATACAGTTTGTACTCGGCATAGTGTTCGGTTATCTTTTGGGGCGGTTATCCGTGTTTATAATGAACGTCATCAATCTTGATTATTCCGCCCTTTACGCAATACTTTTATTGGCGTTTGTGTTTTTCATATTTTCTTTTACGGATTTATTGGGCGGAAACGGTTATCTTGCGGTGTACATAGCGGGTTTGGTGGTCGGCAACAATAAGATGATTTACAAAAAAAGCGTAATAACTTTTTTTGACGGGCTTACCTGGCTTTTCCAGATAATAATGTTCCTTATATTGGGGCTTTTGGTTAACCCGAGCGAACTTTTAAAAGTATGGGCACCGGCTATAGGGATAAGCGTCTTTATGATTGTGGCGGCAAGGCCTATAAGCGTGTTTTTATGCTTGTGGCCGTTTAAAAAGATGACGCGCAAAGGCAAGTGTTTTATATCATGGGTGGGCCTGCGCGGGGCGGTGCCTATAATTTTTGCGACATATCCTTTTGTCGCGGGGGTTCCGCATTCAAGAGAAATTTTTAACATAGTATTTTTTATAACCATAATTTCTTTGGTGGTGCAAGGGACGACGGTGCCTTATTCCGCGCGTCTTTTGGGGTTGATAAGCGAGCCGGAACATACCAAGGATTTTGCCGTAGAAATGCCGGAAGACATTGCCGTAACGGCGGAATTTAAACCTGACGAAGCTTTTTTGGGCGAGCATAAAACCGTGGGGGATATGGACCTTACCGACGGCGTTATGGTTATGATGATAAAACGCGGAGGCAAATTTTTTATTCCGAACGTCAAGACCGCTTTGGAAAACGGCGATAAACTGCTTTTGATAGGTTCCAAAGAGGAAGACTTGCAGGATTTCTGCACCAAAGCCGGCATAGAAAAATACGCCATATACAACAGTTAAGGGAGGCATTTTTAATGATAATTTTATATATTTTGGGGGCCTTGATAGTTGCGGCTTCCGTATATGTGGCGGTGGCTTACAACCTTTTGGTGGCCGCCAAAAACACCGTAAACGCCGCATGGAGCGATGTTGAAGTCCAAGTAAAACGCAGATATGATTTGGTGCCCAACTTGGTAAGCGCGGTAAAAGCTTATGCGGAACATGAATCTTCGGTCATTGAAAACGCGGTAAAAGCCCGCACGGCTGCAATGTCCGCCCAAGGCGGAGCGGACGAGCGCTATTCTGCGGAGAAAAATTTAAGCACGGCTTTAAAAAGCCTTATCGCCGTGTCGGAAAAATATCCCGAACTTAAAGCCAGCGAAAACTTTTTAAAACTCCAGTTTGAACTTACGGATATAGAAGACAGAATAAAGCTTCCCGGCGGTTCTATAATACGAATGTAATGGATTTCAATACGCGTATGGAGCAGTTTCCCTGCAATATAATAGCCAAACATTTTAGTTTTAAGCAGGCGGATTTTTTTGAGCTTCCCCATAAGGAAGCCGCCGCCGCGAACAAACCTGCGGAGGTAAAATTTTAATGAATATCCATAAAGAACTTAAGGCCAATAAAATCA
>NZ_CALGEO010000098.1:0-26868 GCF_937881865.1 Candidatus Proelusimicrobium excrementi | reverse complement strand
AGAGAAAATTTTGATTTTTAATGAGGAAGGTATACCTAGAGTGGGCGGAGCCCCGCGTATCCGACCGAAGCAAAAATCAAAATTTGCCTAAATATTAAAGTTTGTTAGCCGAGGACACGTAAGATAGGCCGATTAAAAGTATACGAGCGTGAAACTTAGACCGAGTTAGAACCGTGAGAGAGTATAGCCTGCGTGATTTGTTGATTTTGGAGCAGATTTTAATTTTTGACGAAGAAGGTGTACTAAGTATGATGCCGCCAAAGGCGGCGCAGTACCCGACTGAGGAAAAAATTAAAAGCTGCCCAAAAGCGACAAATTGCTAGCCATGAGCGTAAAACCTAACACGAGTAAAAAATATGAGAGTACGGCACCAACTAACGCTCGCCCCCAACCTTGGCCCTCACAAACTCATACACCGCCGGCAAAACCGATATCACTATAATGGCCACAACCACATAATGAAAATGATTCTGCACCAAAGGCGCAGCGGCGAAATAGTATCCGCCGAGCGCAAACGAAATCACCCAAACGACCGCACCGGCGATATTATAAAGCGCAAAATGCAAATAGGTCATTTTGCCGATACCCGCCACAAACGGAGCGAAAGTTCTTATAATCGGTATAAAACGGGCTAAAATTATAGTTTTGCCGCCGTGCTTTTCATAAAAAGCGTGGGCGGAAAGCAAATGTTTTTTGTTCAGCCAAAAGCCCGTTTCTTTACTGAAGATTTTAGGGCCTATGTATTTGCCTATTTCAAAATTAACTCCGTCGCCTAAGACGGCGGCTAAAATCAAAATTATTATAGCGTAAGGCAGCTTTATGGCGGAACCTTCCGCCGCGGCCAAAGCGCCCACGGCAAAAATAAGCGAATCGCCCGGCAAAAACGGCGTTACCACCAAGCCGGTTTCGCAAAAAATCACGGCGAAGAGTAAAACATAAAGCCATGGCCCCATAGAAGCGGCCATGGCGTTTAAATATACGTCCAAATGCAGGAAAATATCAACTACTTGCCCCAAAATTTCCATTAATTAAGCCTCTATTCTTGGGAAAAGCGGCGGATATTTTTCTATCGGCCCGGATTTAAGCCTGCGCGCCATTTCTTTTGAAGTTTCCGGCATAAAAGGAGTTATCCATTTGCAGACATATCTTAAAGCCAAAACAAGTTCAAGCAAAATGGCTTTTGTTTTTTCCGGCTCGGTCTTGGCGAGCGACCACGGCTTTGTTTCGTCGATATATTTGTTCATGCTGCCGATAATCAGCCAAGCGGCGTCCAAAGCTTTGTCAAATTCAAGATTTTCCATGTGGGCGTCATACTCGCCGTCCGCGGCCGCACATCTATCCAACAGACCGCCGCCTGCCGCACAATGCTCCGGGATGGACCCTAAATTTTTTGCCGCCATATTAAGCGTGCGGGAAAGCAAATTGCCCAAATCATTGGCCAAATCGGCGTTGAAGCGTTTTTTGAAAGCTTCCATACTGAAATCGCCGTCGCCGCCGAAGGGCACTTCCCTGAAAATAAAATATCTTAAAGGGTCAACTCCGTATTTGGAGGTTATATCCCGCGGGTCTATAAAATTGCCTAAAGATTTTGACATTTTCTCGCCCTCAACAGTCCACCAGCCGTGAGCGAAAACCTTTTTTGGCAAAGGCAAACCCAAAGCCATCAGAACGGCGGGCCATATGACGGCGTGGAAACGGAAAATTTCCTTGCCTATCAAATGAGTATCGGCCGGCCAGTAATCTTCAAAATTACATTTATAATCGGCGAATTCTTTTATACCTAAAGTTTTGCCGTAGCCTATTGCGGAAGTATAGTTGATTAAAGCGTCAAACCAAACGTAAATGGTATGGGCCGGATTTGATTTTACCGGTATACCCCATTTTACTTTCGTTCTGGTTACGGAAAGATCTTTAAGACCGTTCTTGACGAAATTGACTATTTCCGCCGCGCGGAAATGCGGGCTTAAGAAATCTTTGTTCTGCTCGTAAAATTTAAGCAAAGGTTCTTGGTAAGCCGAAAGCCTGAAGAAGTAAGTTTCCTCTTCAATCAGCTGAGGCTCCTTTTTGTGTATCGGGCATTTGCCGTCCACAAGTTCGCTTTCGTCCAAGTAAGCCTCGCAGGAAAGGCAGTACTTGCCGCTGTATTTGCCTTTATAAATATCGCCTTTTTTAAGCAGTATTTCAAAAATTTCCTGAACGACGGCTTCATGCCTGGGCTGAGTGGTGCGGATAAGATCGTCGTATTCTATATTGAGGACTTTCCATAAATCTATAAACTTTTCCGCCATATCGTCCACCCATTTCTGAGGAGTTATACCCGCGTTGAGTGCGGCCTTTTCTATATTGGCACCGTGTTCGTCAGTCCCGGTAAGGAAGTAGACTTCCTCCCCTTTGGATTTTTTATATCTGGCCAAGATATCAGCCGCCAAAGTCGTATAAGCGTGCCCGATATGCGGCGCGGAATTTAAATAATAAATAGGTGTGGTTACGTAAAACTTCTTTGTCATGGTAAAGCTCCTTAATATAAAAAATCTTCAGTCTTTAAGGCTTATGCCCTGCCGGGCCGCGCTTATAAAAGCGGCCTCCGCCACCATAGCCGGGGAAACGTTCCTTGCTACGGCTTTCTTATAGAATACCAATTTTGAAAGCAGATTTTTAAGCTCTTCGCCGCAGGCGTCGTCTTTGCCGTTAATCCAGCTTTCATGGGCCGCCACGGCAAGCATATCCAAAGCGAAAGAAACCTGCGCGCGGCTTACGGCCAAAGTCCTGGGAAGATTTAAAGCAAAAGCCGTCGGGAAAGCCGCCCCGCCCGGCAAAGCCGCTATATCGTTTAATATTTCCGCCGCGCTCATCGCTTTTGCGCTTGAGCCCTGGGCGTATTTAACGGCCCGGCGCGCTATGGAATCTTCCACAAAATTATCTTTTAAAATATTTATAAGGATATCCTCCGGCAAAGGCGCGAACGCCACGGCCTGGCAACGCGACTTAATCGTGCTCAACATAGCCTCTTTTTTGGAAGATATCAATATCCATACGGTGTTTTGGGGCGGCTCCTCAATAAATTTTAACAGTGCGTTTGCGCCCTCGGCAAGCAAAGTTTCCGCGCTGTCTATAATATAAACTTTCCACTTTGCCAAAACAGGCTTCTGCTGGGAAGCCGCCGTCAAAGCCCTTACGGTATCAACCTTTATGCTTTGCTGTTTTTCAACTTCCTCTTTCCTTAAAGCGGCCTGATAAGCGAAATCGGCGAAAATTACGTCGGGATGAGTCTTTGCGTCTATATGCTTGCAGTTCACGCATAAGGAGCAGTTGTCGTAAACTTTGTTTGAGGCTTCGTCCATACAGTTCAGCGTTTTGGCGAACTCCAAAGCCGTCATGGCTTTGCCGCAGCCGGCCGGACCGTGGAAAATCATCGCCCTGGGTATGCGCCCGGAAGAAATAAATCCTTTTAAAGTTTCCACGGCCTTTTCCTGGCCCAAAATCTTTTTAAAACCCATCAGACGGTTTTGCTCCCTTCAAGAATATTGTGTTTTTTGATTTCTTCCAACACGGAAGCTTCTATTTCCGCAACGGGCCTGTCGGCGTCTATAATGACGGCGTTTTCCGTTTTTGCGGCGACTTCCCTGTATCCGCGGCGCATTTTATGGCGGAAGGCTTCGTCTTCAAGCTCCAGCCTGTCCGAAAACAAATATTCCCCCCTTTCGGTAAAATATTTGTCGGACATTAAAAAGACCAAAGTCAAATCGGGTTTGACGTCCCGCGTGGCTATGGAGTTAAGGCGGTTGATAATTTCCATATCTATGCCTCTGCCGTAGCCTTGATACGCGCAGGAAGACATTGTATAGCGTTCGCAAATTACTATTTGCCCAGCCTCAAGCGCGGGTATGATTTTCTGCTCCGTATGCTGCGCGCGGGAAGCTTCATATAAAAGCAGTTCCGCCATAGGGCTTACGGTGTTGGTAGGGTCAAGCAGGATTCTGCGGATTTCCTCCGCAACGCTGTCCCCGCCGGGTTCCCTGGTTATAACGACGTCAAACCCCAAAGAGGTAAGATATTTGTTAAGCATATTGGCCTGCGTGGATTTGCCGCACCTGTCCGGCCCTTCAAAAACTATAAACTTTCCTTTGTATTTCATGCTGTCCTCCGCAGGCTGTATTTATTAGATTTTATCACTTTTGCACCCTTTTTGCCATTGGGCGAAAAGCCTTTATGCGCGCGGTTAATATTGAAAAACAAGCCGCGTTTAATTATATATAATAAAAGAAATATATTTTCTGGAAGGGGTACTATGCCTTTACGTTTCAGCGCGGGAGCGCAAAAAGTAGTTTTAATAGCTCAGGAAGAAGCAAAAAAATTTAATCACGATTATATAGGCACCGAGCATTTATTGCTAGGCCTGGCTTATGCGGAAGGCGAACTTTCCGCAAAGATACTTTCGGCCTTGGGCGCGGCTCCGGCCAAAATAAGACTGGAAATAGAACAGTTGGTCGGTATAGGCGACAATTTGGTAATGCTTTCCGAAGCGCCGCTTACGCCGAGGGTTAAGAAAGTTCTCGAGCACGCTTCGGAAGAAGCCCAAGCCGTAGGCAGCGAGCTTATCAATACGGAACACATTCTGCTGGGCATAATAGCGGAAGAGGAAGGCGTCGCCGCCAAAATACTTTCCAATTTAGGCCTTAACGGGGAAATTATAAAATCCGTAGTCTTTAAAGCCTTAAAAGACAATTCCCAGCCCGGCAAAGACGGCCCGAGGCAAGAGGGCGCCGCTTTCGGTAGGAACAACGCTTCTTGCGAAAGCCAAAGCAAAACGCCTACGCTTGACGAACATTCCCGCGATTTGACGGAGCTCGCCCTGCAAGGCAAACTGGACCCGGTAATCGGCCGCGACGACGAAATAGAACGCCTGACGCAGATCCTCGCCAGAAGGACAAAAAACAACCCTGTTTTAATAGGCGAACCCGGCGTCGGCAAGACGGCCATAGTAGAAGGTTTGGCCCAGCGCATGGCCAACGGGGAAATTTCCGACATTTTGCATAATAAAAGGCTTATAACCTTGGATTTGGGTTCCCTTGTGGCCGGTACGAAATACCGCGGGGAATTTGAGCAAAGACTTAAAGACATCATAGAAGAAGTTGAAAACGCCGGCGACATTATCCTTTTTATAGACGAATTCCACACCATAGTCGGCGCAGGCGCGGCGGAAGGATCTATGGACGCTTCCAATATGCTAAAACCGGCCTTGGCGAGAGGGCAGCTGCAGGTTATCGGCGCAACGACCTTTGACGAATACAGAAAATATGTCGAGGCTGACCCCGCCCTTGAACGCCGCTTTCAGCCTGTAACGGCCGAGCCCAACAGCGTTGAAGAAACTATAGAAATTCTGCAAGGCTTAAAACCCGGTTACGAAAAACACCATAACGTAAAATTTACCGACGGCGCGCTTGAAGCCGCCGCCAATATAGCCGACCGCTATATTACCGACAGGGCCATGCCCGATAAAGCCATAGACCTTGTGGACGAGGCCGGCTCCAGAGCCAGGCTGAAAGCTTCCATGCTTCCGCCGGAGATAAAAGCCAAAGAAAAAGAATTTAAAGACCTTTCCGCGCAGAAAGAAGAAGCCATAAACAATCAGGAATATGAAGAAGCTTCTTCCCTAAAAGAAAAGGCTGACACTCTTAAAGCCGAACTTGCGAAAATGCGCGAAGACTGGAACAAAAAACGTTCGGAAAACAAAACGACGGTAACCGAAGAAGACATCGCCGTAGTGGCTTCCAAATGGACGGGCATACCGGTAACAAAACTTACGCAGAGCGAAACCGACAAAATTTTAAAAATGGAAGAGTACCTGCACGAGCGCATTATCGGCCAGGATGAAGGCGTAAAAGCCATTTCCCAAGCCATAAGACGCAGCAGAACCGGGCTTGGCGACCCCCAAAAACCGATAGGCGGATTTTTATTCCTCGGGCCGACGGGCGTAGGCAAGACCGCTTTGGCAAAAACTTTGGCCGCTTTTCTGTTCGGCGACGAAAACGCCATGATAAGGATTGATATGTCCGAATATATGGAAAAGTTCGCCGTATCAAGGCTTATCGGTGCGCCTCCGGGATATGTCGGCTATGAAGAAGGCGGACAGCTGACCGAAGCCGTAAGAAGACGCCCTTATAGCGTAGTGGTCCTTGACGAAATCGAAAAAGCTCACCCCGATATTTACAATATTCTGCTTCAGGTCTTGGACGAGGGACAGCTTACGGATAATTTGGGGCATAAAGTCAATTTCAAGAACACGGTTATAATAATGACTTCAAACGTAGGCGCAAGGGAAATAACCAATAAAGGCAGCCGCCTTGGTTTTACTCCGCAGGAATCCGAAGAAGAACAATACTGCGAAATTAAAACCAATGTTATGGAAGAAGTCAAAAAGACTTTTAACCCCGAATTTATCAACAGGATTGACGAATTGGTGGTTTTCCACCCGCTTAACAAAGAGCATATGCTCAAAATTTTGGAGCTGAATTTGGCCGATATACAAGAAAAACTTTCCCAGCAGCAGTTCAAAATAAAGTTTACGGTCAACGCCAAAGAATTTCTGCTTGAAAACGGATTCGACCCTAAATACGGCGCGCGCCCGCTTTTGAGGACTTTACAGCGCGAGCTTGAAGATCCGCTGGCAGAATTTATCTTAAAGAATCAATATCCGCCCAAAACGGAAATAACGGCCGACTTGGACAAAGAGAAAAAGAGAATTTCTTTCAAAGCGGCAAAACCAAGAGCGGCAAGGCAGACTGCCGCCGTACATTAAGATTTTAAGGAGGAGTACATGAGTGAAGCGAATTTAGACAAAGCCAAAGCTTTGCAGCTGGCTTTAAGCCAGATTGAAAAATCTTTCGGCAAAGAAGCCATTTGCAAACTTGGCGACAATACCATAAAAAAAGTGGAAGCGATACCCACGGGCGCGCTTTCTTTGGATTTGGCCCTCGGCATAGGCGGAATACCGCGCGGAAGAGTTATTGAGGTCTTCGGCCCCGAAGCCGGCGGCAAAACGACTTTAAGCCTGCATATAGCGTCCCAGGCGCAAAAAGCCGGCGGGACGGTGGCCTTTATCGACGCCGAGCACGCGCTTGACCCGGTTTACGCCTCCGCAATCGGCGTTAACATAGACGAGCTTTTAATTTCCCAGCCCGACAGCGGCGAACAAGCCTTGGAAATAGCGGAAAAGCTGGTGCGCTCCGGCGCTTTGGATTTGATTATTATAGACTCCGTGGCGGCACTTGTCCCCAAAGCCGAAATCGAAGGCGATATGGGCGACGCACACGTAGGTTTGCAGGCCAGGCTTATGAGCCAGGCTTTAAGAAAGCTTACCAGCCTGCTTTCCAAAACCAAAACGAGCATAATATTCATCAACCAATTAAGGCAGAAAATCGGCGTTATGTTCGGCAACCCCGAAACCACCCCCGGCGGTTTGGCCCTTAAGTTCTATTCTTCCGTACGTTTGGACGTCCGCAAAATAGAAAATCTGAAATCGGGCGAGCACGTTATCGGCACGAGAGTAAGAGTAAAAGTCGTTAAAAACAAAGTCGCCCCCCCTTACAGACAAGCCGAATTTACCATGCTGCACGGAGAAGGCATCTCCAAAGAAGCCTGCCTCATTACCATGGGCGTAGACAGCAATATCGTCGAAAAAAGCGGCAGCTGGTTTATTTATAACGGGGAAAAACTCGGCCAAGGCGCGGAAAACGCCAGGCAGTACCTTAAAGACAATCCGGAAGTCGCGCTTGAAATTGAAGGCAAACTTAAGGAAATGTATTTGGGTACCGGCATAATTCCCAAAAAAGAAGATAAAAAGAAAAAATCGGCCTAAACATTTAACCCCCGGCATAAAAACCGGGGGTTTTATTTGCACACCCGCCGAAAAACGCGCACCCGCCCGTCGCGCCGCAAACAAATTTTATACAATATTTTTATGCGGATTGACGATTTTAAAAGCCATCTTTCTTTTGAACGCCAGCTTTCTTCCAACACTGTGGCCGCCTATATCCGCGACTTGCGGCAATATTTGGATTTCTGCAAAGCCAACAACACCGAAGCCGAGCAGGCTTCGCCGGAGTTTCTGGACGCTTACATTTATCATCTTAAATCGGAAGCGAATCTTGCCCCTTCAAGCGTATTCAGGAAGACCGAAGCCGTAAAAAATTATTATAAATTTCTTATGGCCGAGGGCATAATAAGCGAAGAGCCGACAAGGTTTCTGCTTTCGCCCAGGCTTATCAGAAAGATACCCCAGCAGCTTTCACCCGAAGAAATGCACAAACTGCTTTCATTTAAGCCGGAAGACTTCGCCCATTGGCGCACTTTGTGCATAGTAACTCTCTTTTACGCCAGCGGCATACGCGTTTCCGAACTGACGAACTTAAGTACGGAAAACGTAAACACCAAAGAAGGCTGGGTTTTGGCTTTCGGCAAAGGGCGCAAACAGCGTTTCGTGCCGATACACGAACACGCCTGCCGCGTGGTGGAGGCGTATCTGGATCAACGTCAGGCGCGCTTTATCGGCAAAGATACCGACAGCGCATTGTTTTTAAACAACAGAGGCAAAAAAATAAGCAGAATTTCCGTATGGAAAGATATTGAAAATCTGGCAAAAGCCGCGGGTATTGCAAGGCGGGTTTATCCGCATTTGTTCAGGCATACTTTTGCTTCGCATTTGTTAAAAGGCGGGGCCGATTTAAGAAGCTTGCAGGAAATGCTTGGGCACGAAAGCCTCAGCACCACCCAAATATACACCCACGTAAATATAAGCGACATTAAAGAAAAGCACACCAAGCTTCATCCCCGCGGAGGGGAAGCTAAAAACCAAATCCCCGATAAAAAGGCAGGCTGAAATTTTCGGAACTGATTACGACGTCTGCTGCGGCCGGCTCGGAGGCGGTTATTTCCGTCATTTTCTTTAAATTCTCGGTTTGTTTGGAAAGGATTGCGATATATTCCTGATTTTCGTAAACCACATCCGCCACCAAATCCGTTCCGTAGGAATTGCGCAAAGCCAAAACATTGGCAAGCATAAGTGAAGGCGTTTGAACATAAGCGTATTTTAAAGTTCTTGATACGGCCGTCCTTCTGTTTGAGATTTTAGCCGCCTGCGCGCTTTGCGCGGAAAGCATATAAAGGGCAAGCCCGGCCGCGCTGAGCAGAGGCAGCGAGGATTTTAAACTTAATTTGGCGGAAACATCTTTAAAAAATTTGCTTAAAGTTTCCCTGTAATATTTTATTTCCTTAGGGGAAGCTCCGCCCGAAACGGAAGAAAACCGCTCCAAAGATTCTTTTAAAGCGCGCCTTGCGAAAGATACGTCTTCGGGAGAAGAGGCCCTTCTGAAGCGGGATAAATCAAGCTCCATTCTGCTGACGAATTTATCAATCTCCGGCGGCAGAAACAAACCGGCTTTGCTCCTTAAAGCCGCCACCAAAGAATTATATTCTTTTTTGAAAATCTCATACTGAGCTTCGGCGAAAGAAGACTGCTTTGATGCTATTTCTTTTTGAAGGAGCGTTATTTCCCTTTTCAAAGCTTTTTCTTCCGCGGGTGCAGCCGCCTTTAAAAGTTTATTGCGGTTAGAGGACCACAACTTTTCCAAGGACTTAAACTCTTTTTCCACGGCGGCGAAATTCTTTTCCGCGGCTTCAAGGCGGGCTCTTACTTCCGGCGATTTATAATATTCAAGATAGGCGTATCTGTGCTTTCTGACTTCTTCAAGAGCGGGCTCGTAAACATTGGCCTTGCGCCAGTGATAACGATGATCCAAAGCGGGGAAGTTAAGCTGATAGGAGCCTGCGGCGTCCTTTATTGTTATAAAAACTTTTTTGCCGGATTTTAAAACACGCGCGTTTTGCATTTCTGCCAGCAGAGCTTCTTTTGACGCAAGTTTGTTTTTCAAAGCGACGAAAGATTCCACGATTTTTTCATAATCAACAACTCCGGCCAAAACCGCCATTGAAAGCAGCGCTTCCGGCTTTTTGGAATACTTCTCCGGACGGGAAAGCAAAATTTTAACTTCGTCCAAAGACATTTCCCCCGCTGTTGAAGCCGCGGGAGCCAAAAGCAAAACAAAACATAAAAATAAAGATAAAAGTTTTTTAAGCATCAGCTTTCCTTAAACTGTCGATTAAATAAATTTTAATAAATGCTATCCCCTTTAACAAGGGAATTAAGACCTATAACCGAGTGGGCCTTTTGTCCCGCACGCAATGAACAGTTGACGGCACCCGCCGGTAAAAAACTATAATATTATTATGCCCGCCATAACAAATATTAAAGGGATAGGCCCCGCAAAAGCCAAATTATTCGCGCAGCTGGATTTAAACACAGTAAGCGATTTGCTGCATTATTACCCCAGAACCTATCAGGACAGACGGCCCGACGCCAAACTTTCCGCGTTTAAACGCGCAGAAAGCGTCGCGGGCATATATACCGTTATAAGAACCCAGTCCATACCGGCAAAAGCACTTTTGATTTTTAAAGCTTTTCTGCGCGACGACGCCGGCAATCTTACAGAGGCTGTTTGGTTTAAAAAGAAAATCCGCCGTTTTGACCCTTTCATGCAAATGCGCAGGGATTTTAAGCCCGACGCCAAATTATGGATTATAGGTAAAAGGGACGATAAGAGCTCTTTCTTCTCAAACAAAATAACGGTGGAAGAATATTATCCCGTTAACTCCGCGGAAGCCAAAATAAACGCCGGCAGAATTACGCCGGTTTACAGCCTTACGCAAGGGCTGACGAATAAATTTTTCCGCGCCGCCCAATTTTACGCTTTAAGCGAATATCTGCAGGAAGAAAAAGAAGTTCTGCCGCCGGAACTGACGCAGAAAAGAAATCTTTTGAACATACGCCAAGCTTTATGCGCGGTGCATTTCCCCAAATCCGCAAGCGAACTGGAAAGCGCCAGAAGGCGCATGGTTTACGAGGAATTTCTGCTTATGACTATGGCCTGGGGAATTAAAAAACGGCAGACGGTCCGCAGGGAAAAAGGATATCATTACGAAATTAAAAGGACTTTGCTTTCAAAATTCAAAAATAATTTGGAATATACTTTTACAAAAGCGCAGGTCCGCGTGATAAACGAGATTTTTTCCGACATGCAAAAATCCGTGCCGATGACGAGGCTTGTACAGGGCGACGTGGGTTCGGGCAAAACGGTTGTCGCGCTTTGCGCTATGCTTTTGGCCGTCGAAAACGGATATCAATGCGCGTTTATGGCCCCTACGGAAATTTTAGCCACGCAGCATTTTATCACCCTGAACAGATATTTAAAGGGGCTTGACGTAAAAGTCAAACTGCTTACTTCCAAAACGCCGAAAAAGGAAAAAGAAAACGCGCTTAAATATTTGGCCGAAGGCAAAACCGATATCGTAATAGGCACGCATTCGCTGATAGAAGACAGCGTTAAATTTAAAAATTTGAAACTTATAATAGTTGACGAGCAGCACCGCTTCGGCGTGAAACAGCGCGCCAAACTGCGCGCCAAAGCCGAATTTACGGATATGCTTTCCATGACGGCCACCCCGATACCGAGAACTTTCGCTTTGGCTTTTTACGGGGACTTGGACGTTTCCACCATAGACCAGCTGCCCCCCGGCCGCCAGCCCGTGCAAACCGAACATTTAAGCGAAACAAAAGCTTTTGAAACCGTCAGAAGCGAAGCCGAAAAAGGCAGGCAGGCTTATATCGTTTATCCTTTGATAGACGAAAGCGACAAACTTGAACTTAAAGCCGCCGTGCAGGAATACGAACGCATAAAGCGGTTAATGCCGCAGTTTAAAATCGCGATGATACACGGGGCGATGAAAAGCGCGGAAAAGCAAAAAATTATGGAAGACTTTCTGCTTAAAAAAACGGATATTTTGGTGGCTACGCCTGTAATAGAAGTGGGCATAGACGTTAAAAACGCCACCGTAATGGTTATACAAAACGCGGAACGCTTCGGTCTGGCGAGTCTGCACCAGCTTAGGGGCAGAGTGGGCAGAGGCTCGGAAAAATCTTATTGTATCTTGGTCAGCCAGCACGCCAGTACCGTTTCTTTGGAAAGAATAAACGCCATATGCAAAACCGGCGACGGCTTTAAAATAGGCGAAAAAGATTTGGAACTGCGCGGCCCGGGCGAGATACTCGGCACGCGCCAATCCGGCGATTTGGAATTTAAAGCGGGAGATATCATCAAAGACAAAGACGTCCTGCGCTGGGCGGTTGAAGACAGAGATTGGCTTAACGCCGATGATCCTCTCCTTCAAAAACCGCAGCACGCCGCTTTTAAACAAAGGCTTATGGAACTTTATCAAAAACAATGGAATATTATTGATTTGGGCTGATAAAACTTGAAACCGCCGTTAAAACATTATAAACTATCAACAAATACACTCAATTTATCAAGGGATTAAATATGCTAAGGAAAATTCTTTGCAATTACGAATTTATTTATAACGGACATTCCTTTAAATCTTTCGGCACCTATCTGGGCGATACCAATAACCCGAAAGTCGCAAAACAAAAAGATTACAGCGGCGATATAATTTGCCTTGCTCTTAAAATAAGCAATGAAGAACTCGCCAAAATGCTGAACACAAAATATTGGGATATTAACCAAGCCAAGATAGAAGCCGCAGGCATACATTTCCGTCAGCTTGAAATTTATTTCTATCCCGACAAATAGGCGCCGCCTTAAGGCCGGGCACAATTTGCGGGATTAAATCTCCGAAAATATAAAACGCCCCGGGTTTGCCCCCGGGGTTTCTTTTTACGCAAATCTTACACGGCGGGGCCGGGAAATTTAAATCTACAATTAAAAAACCCCGGGATCAGCCGGGGTTTTGATTTTAAAACAAACTCTTTTAAGCCGCTTTTGCGCTTTCGACGGCCTGAGCGTCGCTTGAAGCGTAAGAACGGTAGTCTATATCCGGGAAGATATTATCCTTCTGCTCCAAATCCCAAATAAAGCCCTCGTCAATGCGGTTGCCCATAATCATATCGTATATGGCTATGAAACGCTTTACGTGGTCTTTGGTGCGCTTGGTTGAATATTCCTTCGCGGTTCCGACGGTCATTAAGAAAGCCCAGTCGGAAGACTGCATTAAAACCAACTCGCGCGCGGCTTGGTTTAAAGCCCTTCTCAAAACGCCGTCGGCGTTGGGGAAGCGGTTTGCAAGCTCAACCATGCGCTCGGCGGCTTTTACAAGGTGTCTGTAAATCCAGTCATTGCCGCTGTTAAGCCAAACGTCATGATATCCCTTATCGCCCCAAGAGGACATTGAAGGCTGCACCACCTGATTGACCGGGTATTTTTCCAAATACTCAAGCGGTGTTATCAGTTTGATGTCTTTTTGGTCGTAATGGATTTTCTTAAACAGGAAATAGAGGAAGTCTATACCTTCATACCACCAATGGCCGTAAAGTTCGGCGTCGTACATGGAAACGATTAAAGGCTTTCTGTCCGTAATTACGGAAGAAAGATATTCCAGCTGTTTTTGGCGGTTGAACATAAAGTTGCCGGCGTGAGTCGCGGCGACTTCCCTAGCGTCGCCGGGATAATAAGGCTGCTTTTGGTTTAAGGAAACTTTACCGGTTATTTTATGGTACTTCATACCGATATTGCGTCTTACGCCGTCGGAATGGAGATAGGGCTTAATATAGTCGTAATCCAAATCATAGCCCAAGTCGCGGTAAAATTCGCGGTAGTTGGGATCGCCCGGATAACCGCTTTCCGCGCTCCAAACCTGCTGGGCCGATTCCATATCTCTGGAGAAAGCCGCTACGCCGTTGGGCGTATAAACCGGCGCGTAAATGCCGTATTTCGGCCTGGGCGTGCCGTGCATAACGCCGTGCGATTCCATAAAGAAAAACCTTATACCCTGCTCTTTAAGGAATATATCGTCGCCCGGGTTATAAGCGCATTCGGCAAGCCAAATGCCGCGCGGGTTTCTGTCAAATCTCTTTCTGTAATCTTCCGCCGCGATTTTGATTTGGGCGCGGACGCTTTCCCTGTGCACCTGCAAAGGCAAATAGCCGTGCGTGGCGCAGCAAGTGATGATTTCCAGCTTGCCCATATCCTGAAATTTTTTAAAGCCCTGTAAAATCTGGCCGTGATAATAATCTTCAAACAATTCTCTGTAGCGTTTGAATTTTTGATTATACATCTGCGCTACGTAAGCAAATTCCGTATTTGCCGTGCGGCTGAGTTCCTTTTCGGAAAGTTCTATGCGCTGGTTTAAATAATGTCTGAAACGGCTGATAAGGAGCTCGTCCGACATCATGGCGCACAAAGGCGGCGTTAAGGACATTGTAATCCTGAAGTCGACTCCTTCGGCGGTAAGCCTTTCGTAAACGTCCAAAAGCGGAAGGTAAGTTTCCACCATGGCTTCATAGAACCAATCTTCTTCCAAAAAGTCTGGGTATTCCGGGTGCCTGATGAAGGGCAAATGGGCGTGTAAAACTAAAGAAAGATATCCTTTTTCCTGCTGCATTATTAGGCCTCCTTTTGTCTTTCGGCTTTAATGGTAATCGCTCTTTGTTTTTCTGTTTTGGTATGATGATGCGCCTTTATCGGTATGACGACTTGTCCGTCCTGCAAAGAATACCTTAAAGAGAATGTGCCGTCCGGGCCGAGCTGAATTTCCTTGCCGCCTATTAAAACTTTTGCGTTTTTGCTGGCCTGGCCGTAGACGATAAGTTCGCAGTCGGCTTTAAGCCAAATGTCTTCGTCCGTTTCGGCTTCCGGCGCGGGTACGGCCAAATGGGCAGATCCCCAAGAGGACATATTTGAAGTCGGCAAGGAATTGACGTCTATGCCGAACATTTTCCAGCGCTGCTGGAGAATATTTTGAAGTTTCTCGCTTGCACCGCTTAAAGAGCCGAACATTTCCACGCCGGACATTTTTACCAACTTTTCATATTCGCCTTCAACCATCATCCATTTATCGTCGACAACGTCGGACATTCTTCCCGGCGGGGTCGTCGTGCTGTTGCTGCGCGTTAAAAGTACAAATTCGCCTTCCGGCGTTATAATGCCGACGTCACAAATATATTTCCTTACGCCTATGGGCACGTTGATGTACCAGCTTCTGGCGTCAAGCACTATCGGAATATCAAAATAAGAATTTGAATTTGAACCGTCAAAACCGACTACGCCGGTAATATCGTAAACGCGGATTACGCTTCTTGATTTATCAAAAATATCGCGGCCTCTTTCGCCCATGATATATTCGTAAGTTTCTTTTATTATATCCCAAAAAAGGAACATCCAGTTAGGATCTTTGGGCAAAAGGAACGATTCCGTTTTGCCATAGCTTTGAGGCAAATCATATTGGGCCTCTTTAACCGAATTCTGCTCTATTTTTATCGCCGCTGTCGACGAAAGTTTTTCTTCCATAACAATCTCCCCTTAATCTCCCGGTTTTAAAATCCCAAGTTTAATTATTTCTTCCAAAGACGGCTTTACGAAACCGTGAGAAATCTCTATCGATTTCGCAGCCGCGCTTATGTCTTTAAGCCCGTTTCCGCCGACCACTATGGCTACGGACTCGTCTTTTTGTATTACTCCCTGCGCTACAAGCTTTTTAAGCCCCGCGTAAGTGGCCGCGCCGCCGGGCTCTGCAAAAACGCCTGATTCTCTTGCGAGTTCCGGAATGGCTGAAAGTATCTCCGCGTCGCTTACCGTTATGGCCATACCGTTGGATTCTTTAAGAGCCTGCAAAGCCAGATAACCGTCGCGCGGATAATTTACGGAAATACTGTCGGCCACGGTATTGGCCTGCACGGAAGAAAGTTCCGCTCCGTTTTTCCACGCGTTTGTAATGGCCGCGCTGCCTTCCGCCTGAACCGCTATCATTTGCGGCATCTTCTCTATGATGCCCAATTTATTAAAATCTTTAAAGCCCCTCCACATTCCGCATACTATGGTGCCGTCGCCCGCGGCGACGATAACTTTATCCGGGGCTTCCCAGTGAAGTTGCTCGCAAATTTCAAAAGCGCAGGTTTTTTTGCCTTCCCTTCCGTAAGCATTATATCCGGCCGCGCGGTTATACCAGCCGAATTTCTCGCTGGCGGAACGGCACAGTTCAAAAGCTTCGTCATAATCGCCGTCCACCCTTATTACGTCCGCGCCGTATACGTAAAGCTGAACAAGTTTGGGCTCGGGCGTATTCTTGGGGGCAAATATTACCGTCTTTATTTTTAAGTTGGACGTAAGACACGCCAAAGAATCGCTCGCGTTGCCGCTGGAGGCGTCTGTAATCACCTTCGCGCCGACTTCCAAAGCTCTGGCGACGGCAACCGCGCTGCCCCTGTCCTTTATGGACCCGGTGGGATTGCGCCCTTCGTCCTTGATAAAAAGCTGGGATATGCCCAATCTTTCCGCAAGCTCGTCGGCTTTGTAAAGCGGAGTCCAGCCAAGCTGTACGGGCGGGATATCGTCATGATCGTCTATCGGAAGCAAATCTATATAACGCCACATATTGTAGGAGGTGTTGCTTTCCAAAACGTCATAATCCAAACGCTTTTTAATCAATTTGTAATCATAATTAACTTCCAGCGTGCCGCCGCAGGAATTGCAGACATAGTCCGAATCCCTTGTTTTATATTCTTTTCCGCAGTTAACACACTGCAAGTTTAAAATCTTTTTCATATTTATAAAATCATAGCATTTTTAGAGATAATTTAATATTAAAATCCCCCTTTCCCCGGGCCCTTTGGCGGATATCCGCCGTAAACAAAAAGTCCCCGGGAACTTAAGTCCCCGGGGGCTTTAAAAACTTAACGGCTATTTACCCAACATGGCAAGCAAAATGCCCGCGACAACGGCCGAGCCGATTACGCCGGCCACGTTCGGGCCCATCGCGTGCATCAGCAGGAAGTTGCTGGGGTTATATTCCTGACCGACTTTATTGGATACGCGCGCCGCCATAGGAACCGCGGAAACGCCGGCGGAACCGATAAGCGGGTTGATTTTGTTCTTGGAAAAGATGTTCATAATCTTGGCCAAAATTACGCCTGAAGCCGTACCGACGCAGAAAGCCGCCAAGCCCAAGATGACGATGGCTATGGTCTTAAACTGCAGGAACTTCTCGGAAGCGAGTTTGGAGCCTACCGCCAAACCGAGCAGAATCGTAACGATGTTGATAAGTTCGTTCTGGGCGGTTTTGCTGAGCCTGTCGGTTACGCCGCATTCTTTAATTAAGTTGCCGAACATAAGCATACCGATAAGCGGAGTGGCGTCCGGGATCAAAAGCACGCAGAGCAAAAGCACCACCAGCGGGAAGAGGATTTTTTCCCTCTTGGAAACGTGGCGAAGCTGCTTCATTTCTATTTTTCTTTCCTTTTCCGTGGTAAGAAGCTTCATTATCGGGGGCTGGATTATAGGCACCAAAGCCATATAAGAATAAGCCGCCACGGCTATTGCGCCTAAAAGTTCCGGCGCAAGCTTGGATGTAAGGAATATGGCCGTAGGGCCGTCCGCGCCGCCGATTATACCGATTGAGGCCGCCTCTTTTACAGAGAAAGTCAAATCAGGGATGACATTGCCGAGCATCAACGCGCCGAATACGGTAAAGAATATACCGAATTGAGCGGCCGCTCCGAGCAAAGCCATTCTGGGGTTGGCTATAAGCGGGCCGAAGTCCGTCATAGCGCCCACGCCCATAAATATCAGCAGCGGGAAAAGGCCCGATTCTATACCAAATCCGTACACCTGCCCCAAGAAACCGCCGAAAGCGGTGCTTACTACGCCGCTGGGGTCAACCGTGCTGACGGACAAAGCCGCTATCCCGGCTACCGGGATATTGGAAAGAAGCCCGCCGAAACCGATAGGAATCAAGAGCAAAGGCTCAAACTGCTTTACAATGCCGAGCCAAAGGATGAACAGACAAATCAGTATCATCAGACACTGGCCCATGGTTATATTGTAAAGCCCGGTCGTCAGCCATAAATTGGAGAAAGACTGTATTATATCTGCCATTGTTTTCTCCTTAACCTAAAACCGCCAACAAAGCGCCGGTTTGCACTTGGTCGCCGGTTTTTACTTTATAAGAGATTTTACCGTCGGCCGGGGCTTTGATTTCGGTTTCCATTTTCATGGCTTCCATTACCAAAACGGTCTGGCCTTTTTTAACGGCCGCGCCTTCCTGGAAAGAGAATCTCATAACCGCGCCCGGAAGCGGAGCTTTGATTTCCGCGCCCGCGCCTGAAGAAGCGGCGGCTGATTTAACTTCCGTTTGGGCGGAAGCGTCAATGCCTTCTTTGATGTCTACGTCGTAAGAAGTGCCGTTTACTATGGCTTTGCCGTTTTCAAGTTTTACGGAGAATTTCTCACCGCCGACGCTTACGGTGTAAGCGGAAACGGAACCTTCTTTCTTAGCGGCGACTTTCCTGATACCGAGTTTGGCCTCGCCTTTAAGGAAGGCAATACCCTTCTGACCGCAGGCCGCGGCGATGAAGATATTTTCATCGGTTATCGGGAGTTTGTTTTCCTCAAGCAAAGCTTTGGCGGGGGCTACGCCTTTTTTGGGATTGGCGTCATTGATTTCGAGAACGGTTTTCTTCGTGGGATCAAGGCCGAGCTGTTCGCTGGCGAGTTTTACCACTTCGGGATCCGCCGGTTCCGGCGTCTTGCCGAAATAGCCGAGAACCATTTTGCCGTAGCCTTCGGCGAATTTCTTCCAAGGGCCGAACATTACGTTATTGAAAGCCTGCTGGAAGTAGAACTGGCTTACCGGGGTTACGGAAGTGCCAAAGCCGCCTTTTCTTACGGCTTCGCCCATGGCGTTGAAAATTTCGTCGTATTTATCCATGATGCCGTTGTCCCTTAACATTTGGGTATTGGCCGTAAGCGCGCCGCCCGGCAAAGGAGAGAACGGAATGGTCGGCTCGACTTTCATAGCCTCGGGCGGGAGGAAGTAATCTTTCATGCAGTCTTTAAATACGTCTTCCACTTTTTTGATTTTTTCAATGTCAATGTCCAAGGTGTAGTCGGAACCTCTTAAAGCGTGCCACATAGTGATGATGTCGGTCTGGCAGGTGCCGCCGGAAACGGGCGCCATGGAAAGATCCAATCTGTCGGCGCCGCCGTCCAAAGCGGCCATGCAGCAGGTTGCGCCGTTGCCGCCGGTTTCATGCGTGTGGAAGCAGACTTCGACTTCGGGCGGTAAAATCTTTTTGGCCAATTTGATGGTTTCCCTTACCGTGGCCGGGGTTGAAGTGCCGGAAGCATCTTTAAAAGCGACGCTGTCAAAAGGAATGCCGGAATCTATGATTTTCTGTAAGGTTTTGGCGTAAAATTCCGGGGTGTGCACATTACCGTGTTTATCCCAGCCGGGGGCCAAGGACATCATTGTTACCGTAACTTCGTGTTTAAGGCCGGCTTCTTTAATGCATTTGCCGCTGTAAATAAGGTTATTGACGTCGTTTAAAGCATCAAAATTCCTGATCGTGGTAACGCCGTGTTTTTTAAAGGTTTGGGCGTGGAGTTTGATAATGTCGCTGGGCTGGGAATCCAATCCGACGACGTTTACGCCGCGGGCTAAAGTTTGAAGGTTGGCTTCCGGGCCGGCCGCTTTGCGGAAAGCGTCCATAACGTCATAGGCGTTTTCGTTGTTATAGAAAAATGCAGACTGGAAAGTGGCTCCGCCGCCGGATTCAATATGCCTTATGCCGGCTTCTCTTGCGGCTTCCACCGCTGGCAAAAAGTCTTTGGAAAGGACTCTGGCTCCGTATACCGATTGAAAACCGTCCCTGAAGGCGGTAATCATAAACTTGATTTTCTTCATACTTTACAATGTCTCCTTTAGTTTTTAAATCTTATTTTGCCATGCTCTTGGCCGCCGCCAAAGCTATGGCTATTTTTATTTTGTCGTCAGAAACGGCCGGGGCCGCCGCAGAGGCAGCCGGCTGGGCCGGAGGAAAAACTTTATTTAAAAAGCCTTCCACCACAAATTGCAAAACTTTCATTATACAAACAAGTATAATAAGGAATGTGAAAGTCATTCCCATGCCTACAACCATAAGCTCTACGCTTTTGGCAAAAACGCTTCCTTCCATAGAATATTCTCCTTATAATTTAAAAATCCATATCGCCTATATTTATCACTCTCAGGGTTTTCCCCTGACGCAGAATAAGGCGGCCTTCCGCGTCAATATCTTCGGCCGTGCCTTGCACCGTTTCCTCAAAAATGTGCATTTTAACAGGCTTGCCCAAGTATAAAAAAGCTTCTTTATAAGAACTTCTTAAAGCTTCAAAACCATCGCGCTTTAAAAGTTCAAAATTAAAGTTAAAATTATCAATAATCTCTTTAAGCAAAAATTCCGCATCCGCTTTTACGCCCAATTCCGCCAAAGTTACGGCGGGTTTATCGGAATTAAGCTCCTTTTGGCTTAAATTTATCCCGACGCCGACAATTACGGCTTTAAGAGCTTGGCCTTCAAATACGGCTTCGCTCAAAATACCGCAGAATTTGCGGCCTTGCGCCAAAACGTCATTGGGCCATTTTATATAGGCCTCAGCCCCCGCCCGCCTAGCCGCTTTGCATACGGCCAAAGCCATAAGCTGTGTAAGCGTACCCGGCGACTTTAAAAGGGATAAACCCTCTTTAAGCACAAGGGAAAAATAAAGCCCGCCTTCTTCCGAAGACCATTTGCGGCTTTTCCTGCCGCGGCCCGCGCTTTGGCGGCGCGCGGTAATGACGTCGCCGTGCGTCAAAGAACTTATATTCCGCGCGCAATACTCGTTTGTTGACGGAATAATGTCAAAAGAGATTACATTCATCTTTTAAATATTTTATCAAATTGCGCACTTTTTGCACACCAAAGGCCCCTCATGGCAAAGCAAGCCGCTTATATTATATAATCCGATATATGACAGTACATTTAATAATGTGGATAGTGTTCTGGGCGGTAATAGCAGCCGCTCTGTTCGTGGATCTCGTCGTGATGCAGCATCATCACGGCAAAGTAAGCATTAAAGAGGCCTCCTGCATGGTGGCCGCCTGGATAGCCCTGGCGGTGCTTTTCGGCGGAGCGGTTTGGCTTACTCTCGGCCAAGGCAAAGCTTTGGAGTTTTTTACCGGATACGTAATAGAATATTCATTGTCGATAGACAATATGTTCGTGTTTATAATGATATTTTCCTACTTTGCGGTGCCGGCGGAACATCAGCCAAAAGTGCTTATATGGGGCATATTGGGCGCGGTATTGATGAGGTTCCTCTTCATTTTTATAGGCGTACAACTGATAACCAAATTTACTTTCATGATTTACATTTTCGGCGCGCTGCTGATATATACCGCCGTAAAGATGATAACACATGACGACGACTCTTTCGATCCCTCCCAAAACCCGGCGCTTAAAGCCTTAAAAAAGATTATGCCGCTGAAAGATAATTATCACGGGGAAAACTTTTTTATAAAAGAAGCGGGCAAAATGTTCGCCACGCCGCTGTTCGCCACAGTGTTGGTTATTGAAACTTCGGATTTAATCTTCGCCATAGATTCCATACCGGCGGTGCTTTCGATAACGCATGATACGTTTATAGTTTACACTTCAAACATATTCGCGATTATAGGGCTTAGATCCTTATACTTCCTCTTGGCGGGTATGGCGGGCAAATTCGAATACCTTAAATACGGTATCGCCGCAGTATTGGTGTTTGTAGGCGCCAAAATGCTGATTTCGCATTTTTACCATGTTCCGACGGCTTGGTCTTTGCTGGTAATAGTTCTTATACTTTCGGCCGCGGTGCTGGCTTCGGTACTGCACAAAAAAAAGAAAAACGAAACTTTAAACTGATTTAAGCCCCGCCCGCCAAGGCGGGGTTTTTTAAGGCCGGGCCCGCTAAAGGGCTTAAATCCGCAGGCGAGGCCGCGCCATATTGCAAATGAATTGCCAAATTTGCTATCCTTGTTAAACAATCAGCTTTAGGGGGCGACCAGTTTCGACAGATATCTCTGAAGTTCGGTTGCAGGTACCGGTTGGCCAGGCCGGTTTAAATAGGGCCAAAACAATTAGTTGGCAACAACTACAACAACAACGTTTGGGCTACCGCCTAAACCCGTTTGCTCTTCTTCGCCGGCGGGCGGAGCGTAACGGTCAAATAAGCCGGATGCTGAAGGAAAGGTTCGTTTAGCCTAATCCTTCTTAAGATAAATTAAACAAGCGCGCAAGCAGCGGCTTCGGGCATGCGGGCGCGTTTTTAAGCCGAAGCTAAACCTGTAGTAACCGTGCCGTATGGATGTTTGGACGCGGGTGCGAATCCCGCCGCCTCCACTTGTTTTTACCGCCTTGCTTAAGCCGGGCGGGTTTGTACGATTTTATACCGGGCGGACGCTTAAACCGCTTTATCACAGGAGCGTTTTGTATATGGCCACATCAGACATTAAATTCGGCACCGACGGATGGCGCGGAATAATAGCTTGGGATTTTACTTTTGAAAACGTAAGGAGAATGGCGCAGGCTTTGGCGGATTTCATCAACCTTAACGCGCCTTCGGACCTAGGCAAAAAAACAAATATCGCCGCGGTAGGATACGACAGGCGTTTTCTTTCCGATAAATTCGCCGCAGATATAGCCAGCATTTTAAAATTAAACAAAATTGACGTAACTTTACTTGACAAGCCCGTAACTACGCCGGTAATGAGCTGCCTTTCTTATACTAAATTTTGGATTACCATAATGGTTACGGCCAGCCATAATCCCCCGCAGTACAACGGTATTAAAATTAAAGTAAACGGCGGCTCCATTTCCGCCAGGCTTACCAAAGAAATAGAAGAACTTTTGGACCAAAAATCCGTCCTTTACATACCCGGCCATCAGGTTGAAGCTTCCGCCGGGCTGGAAAAGATTTATTTTAAATATATAGCCGGCAAAGTAAATTTAAAGAAAGTAGCCGCTCTTAAAGGCAAAGCCGCGGTTGATTATATGCACGGCAGCGCGGCCGGATATATGGAACAGATTTTAGGCGAAAACCGCGTTATCGCCCTTAACTCAAGCCATGATCCCTGCTTCGGCGGAATTAAACCAGAGCCGAAGGAAGAGAATTTGGCCGAACTTAAAAAAACGGTCGTAAAAAACAAGTGCCTGCTCGGCGCGGCTTTTGACGGCGACGGCGACAGAACCGCCCTTATAGACGAAAAAGGCAAATACCTTAGCCCCTGCATGGTTTCGGCCATAGTGCTTAATCATATAGTAAAAAACAAAAAAGTAAACGGCAAAGTGCTGCAATGCCTTTCCATGGGCTATTTAAACAAGAGAGTGGCGCGCGCCGCCGGCTTGGAATTTGAAGAGGTGCCCGTAGGCTTTAAATATATAGCCGAACGCACCGCTTTGGAAGATATCGCTTTCGGCGCGGAGGAATCCGGCGGTTATTGCTGGCAGGGCCTTATGCCGGAACGCGACGGGATGACCCTCATAATGTATATTATGGAGATTATGGCCTCCCGCAAAATGGCTTTAAGCGAACTTGTGAAAGAAATTGAACAGGAGTACGGCGCAAGCTGCTATCAAAGAAGGGACTTCCCCATATCCAAAGCCATAGACAGAACCGTAATGGCGGAAAGGCTTAAAAAGAAGCTTCCCAAAAAGATTTTGGGGCGCCATATAGCGGAAGTCTACACTTTTGACGGACTGAAAATAATACTTGATAATGACGAATGGCTGCTTATACGCCCATCCGGCACCGAGCCTATTTTGAGGCTTTACAGCGAAACTGGCGACAAAAAACAAACGGAAGCGTTCCTGGACTTCGGGGAGAAAATCGCCGCCGCTTTTAAATAATATATGAAGAAGATTATTATAGTAGACGATTCGGCCGTACTCAGAACAACAATACAAAACGCTCTTAACAGCGAAGGCTACGACGTTATAGCCACGGCACAGGGCTCGCAGGAGCTTTTCAGCGCTTTAAACAGCGGTTTTACGCCGGATTTGATTTTGCTGGATATGTTCTTCCCGGAGGAATCCGGCATGGACATATTAAAGAGTTTAAAGGAAAATTACCCGGATATTAAAGTGCTTGTAATAACGGCAATGCACCGCGAAAGCTTGAATAAAGAAGTCAAAGCCGCCGGTGCGGACGATATCCTTTACAAGCCTTTTGATATGGACGATCTAACCTTGGCCATACAAAAGCTGGCCATATAAAAACATTTAATCAGAGAGTAAAAAGCCCCGGCAAAACCGGGGCTTTTAAATTTTTGCGAAACTCCGTACAACGGAGCAGGTTTATTTGGCGCCTTCTTCCTTTTTAAGGCTTTCTTTCAGGAAGTCGGCCACGACGTCCTTCGCGCCCAAGCCGAAAGCTATCGCCAAGCCCAACCCCATGGAAGCCAAAAGTATCAAAATCACGTCGTTTATCAAAGCGAAGTTGATGTTAATTTGCTCCAAAGCCAAAAGTATGGCGAATATCACCACCACGATATTAATTACCTTGGAGAAGAATATCCCCCCCCTGATATTATTGGCTTTGGCGGAATTCTGCACGACGTTTTCCACAAATCTGCCGAACAGCAGCCCCGCAAAAAGGATTACTATGCAGGCGAAAAGTTTGGGTATAAAAGCAAGCAGATTATAAAGCAAAGTTCTTATGGTGCTTAAACCCAAAGAATCGGCGGCTATCATGATAAAGGTAATCATTACGGCCCAAGAAATAACAAAAGCTATAACATAAGTGGGGCTTTTGCCGAAGCCGATTCTGGTTAAAATCTCGTTGACGCCTATTTTGGAAGTCCACATATCAAGCTTAATCGCGTTTAAAAGTTTGCGGACTATGGCGCTTGTCCACCTGGATAAAAACAAACCCAAAAACAACATTACAAGCGCGACGATTATGCCGGGGATAAGCTCCACCGATTTGTTGAAAAGAACTACAAAAGGTTCAATAGTCCTGTTAGCCAGAGTTTCAAGTTCTGCACCCATTTTGGTATCTCCTTATTTATATTCCAACTTAACTAATTTATATTTGCGTTTGCCGCGCGGCAAAGCCACTTCAAAAATCTGGCCTTCTTTGCAGCCCAAAAGGCCGGTGGCTATCGGCGTTTTTACCGAAAGAAGCCCCGCTTCCGGGTTGGACTCCATTGAACCCACCAAAGTATAAACGGATTGTTCGCCGTCGGATAAATCCTCTATCGTAACCGTGGCGCCGATTCTGGCTTCGCTGCGGTCGACGTCCAAATCATCGGTAATGCGGGTATTGCGCAGGCGGATTTCCAAATCGTTTATTTTGGAAAGAGTTTCGGCCTGCTTTTCCTTCGCGGCGGCGTATTCCGCGTTCTCTTTCAAATCGCCTTGGCGGGCCGCTTCGCCGATTTCTTCCGAAAGTTGGGCTTTTATTTTTTTAAGCGCGTCGAGTTCCTCTCTAAGCTTTTCGTAATTTTTGCGGCTCAAATAAAAAGTTTCACTCACTGTCTGTCCTCCCGAACTTAAGGCCCTGCGGCCCAAAGCTACCTTCTTATTATAACATTATTAAAAGCCTTGGCAACACGCGCACGGCTAAATGCTATAATTAAAAAAAGTCTAAAACAAGGGGATGAACATGAAGAAAATTTCCGTTTTGCTTTGTCTGCTTCTTACCGTCTGCCGCGCCTTTGCGGCGGACTGCGCAAAAAGCATTGATAACGATAAAGTAGTAAAAGCAATGCAGAGCGAACTTAAACGCTCCATGAAAAAGCTTTCCAAACTTGATCCGCCGATTTATTTCCTTTCTTATCAAATTGAAAGCACTCAATCCGCGTCGGTCATTTCCACTTTGGGTGAAAACGCTTACGTATACACGGTAAGCACCGGCGCCGCGGACGTTGACGCCCGCGCGGGAAGCCGCGAGCTGGATAATACCCGCAAACTCAAATCGATAGATTTCGGGCAGCGCAATACAAATGTTTTGGTAAACGGGCCGATGCCTTCGCCAAAGCAAATTAAAAATATGCTTTGGATTTTGACGGAAGACGCCGCAACCGCCGCCCAGGAAGATTACCTTAAAGTAAAGACAAACGCGATGACATCGGCGCAGCGCGTAGACGATTCCGATGACTTTTCGGCAAAAATGAAGCCCGTATCCTATTATGCGCCGATAGAAAATACGCCGCTGATTTCCAAAGAAATTTTAGATAAAACCGCCAAAGAACTGGACGAATATTCCGCCATGTTCAAAAACGAAAGTTTTATACTCTCTTCTTTCGCGTCCTACAGCGCCAGCCTTAAAAACAAATATTTCGTAAATTCGGAAGGAGTCAGAACCGTGCAGGGGCAAATACTCGGCAGAATAGGTTATACCATAACCTCCCGCAACAAAGACGGAATGCTGCTTGAGAGAAACAATTATTACGATTTTACTTCCCCGGAAGAGATGCCCTCCCCGGAAAAAATAAAAGAAGACATCGCCCAGTCCATACAAGAACTAAAAGCCCTGCAAAACGCCGAGGCGGCCGAACCTTTCCACGGGCCGGTAATTCTTAAAAACAGGGCGACCGGCGTTTTCTTCCATGAAATTTTGGGCCACAGAGTTGAGGGACACCGCCAGAAAGACGACGACTTCGGCCAGACCTTTACCAACAAAATGGATAAGGAAGTAATTTCCCCTTTAATAAGCGTATATGATAACCCGACGCTGAAATATTTTAAAAATATTCCTAGTTATTTTATTTCCAAATTTGCTTTTATTAGGAACATTATCGCCATCAAAGTCTCTTACTCCTAATATTAGTTTATCTTTATTTTTAAGTAAGTTCTTAGCACACTTCTTAATATCTTTAACACTATGTTGACCATCGCTGTCTGCGGTAACAACGCCTTTAATATTAGGATACTCATTTAAAAGGTAATTAAAGGCATCCTTCATTGCCCTCCCT
>NZ_CALGEO010000097.1:0-14597 GCF_937881865.1 Candidatus Proelusimicrobium excrementi | reverse complement strand
TTTAACTTTAGTTGGTGAAAAAAGTGCTTTTGTTTATGCAACTAGTAAGTTAGAAGGAGAAAGTAGAAATACTCTTTTATGTGATTTATTAAAATCTAGTATAAATTTTTAAATCATGTAAACACTAATAGTGGTATATACCAAAGACTATAGAGGTGATTTATATGGAATTAAAGAAAAGTATGATGTACGGTATGATAGGTGGACTTTCAGTTCTAGCATATATCAAGTATAAAGATGGTACAATGGATAGAATGATGAAAAATATGAAGCCTATGATGGAATGTGCATTACATGAACTTAAGAAATAGTCTAGAAAAATAACTTCTTTTTGAAGTTATTTTTTGATGATATAAATCCCTGACTACTATAATTTATAATAAGAGAAAGGTATAGGGTCGCATTGTGGGTACATAATAAAATGTATTTGTAATGGAATATTGTTCTTAGAAAATAGTTTACAGGACTATATATAAGTGTGTATAAAATATACATTAACTTATAAGTATTTAATTGATAATAAAATGTAGTTTGTGTTATAATGTTTGTAGATAGGAGTGCTTATGATAATGATTACAAAAGAAAATATTGAATATGAATATCCACAAGAAAGAAATAATGATTTATTAGTAGAAAAGGGATTTAAAATTGATGATGAAAATAATGAGTATTTTAAATTATTAAATAATTATAAAAAATTATTTGAAAGTTATTTAAAAGAAAAGTTACCACTTGAATTAATTGATGATAATATGAAATCATCTGATTTAAAATTTGTACAAATAAAGGAAGAAGATATGGACTTTTATCAAATATCGTCTACTATGGGATTAGATTATATTTATTTAAGAAATAATTTATATATTGAAAAACTTAGTAAAGAAGATTTAGAGTTTTTATCAAAGAAAGATAATCTTGATGATGAAGCAAGAGAATTTATAAAAAGAACTTATTTAACTGTTATAAATCCATATGAAAATGATGAAAAAAGAATTGTATTCTATGGACCTGAAAATGGTAAACATTTATGTGATTCAACAGATGTAGTGCTTGGTATAAGATATAATGAATTTGAAACAAATGGAATGAGTGATGAAGAATTTCAAAAGAATTTCTTAGAGCAACTTAGGTTGATTGCACAGGTATCAACTCTTCTAGAAATAGCGTCTCCTAATGAACTTGGATCACAAGTTAAAGTAATTCAATATAATGAACTTTCTATAATGAAAAAATATAATGGAAATGTAAAATAAACAAATTTTTGTATAGAGATTTGTTTTTTTCATATTAAAAAGCATTTTACATATAATTTATATGGAATAGTATTAATTATTTTGACGTTTCTAATTTAATAATATATAATTAAAAATAGGTGATAGAATGAAAATAACAAAAGATATAAAAACAAATATATTTAGAGAATATGATATAAGAGGAATATATCCTTCTGAAATAGATGAAAATGTAAGTTATACAATAGGTAAAGCTTATGGTACATATATAAAAAAAATGGGTGAGAAAATATGTTTAGTTGGTCATGATAATAGACTTAGTTCACCCTTACTAAATGAAGCATTAACTAAAGGTATATTAAGTACAGGTGTTAATGTAATAGATTTAGGACTTGTTACGACGCCAATGCTTTATTATGCAAGAATAATAAAGAAAATTAATCCTGGAATAATGATAACTGCTAGTCATAATCCAAAAGATGATAATGGATTTAAATTTTCTTTTAATGAAGTAGGAAATGCTAAAGGTGAAGAAATATATAAATTTAGAGATTTTGTATTAAATGGTGAATTTGATGAAGGATTAGGTACATTATATAGATATGATATAAAAAATGAGTACTATCATTTATTTAAAGATAATTTAAACTTTGGAAATAGAAGATTAAAAGTAGTATTAGATTGTGGAAATGGTACAACATCACTTTTTGCAAAAGAACTTTATAGTTTATTTCCAATTGATTTAGTTATGCTTTATGATGAATCAGATGGTAATTTTCCAAATCATCATCCAGATCCAATAGTAGAAGAAAATATTACTGATTTAAAGAAGAAAGTAATTGAATGTAATGCAGATGTTGGAATAGGTTTTGATGGTGATGGTGATAGAGCAGGTTTTGTATATGAAACTGGTAAAATGATGACATCAGATGAATATGCAGTAGCAGTACTTAGAGAATTATTAAAAAATAGTGATAATAAAAAAGCACTTTATGATATAAAATGTTCTAAAATAGTTAAAGATGAAATTTTAAAACTAGGTGGAACTCCATATGAAAATAGAACAGGTGCATCTTATATGATGGACGCTGTTATGAAAAATGATATATTATTTGGAATAGAGTATTCTGGACATATATATTTTAATGATTCTTTTCCTCCTATTACAAGTGGTTTATTTGCAGGTCTTAAATTATTAGAAATTATGTCTAAAAATGATAAACCACTTAGTAGTATGTTAGATGGTGTTAATAAATATTACAGTGTACCAGAGGCTAAATTTGCATTTTCTGATGATACTAAATTTAAAGTAATAGATAAAGTTAAAGAATATTGTCAAAGTAAAAATTATAAAATATCTAATATAGACGGAATAAAAGTATATTTTGAAGATGGATGGGCTTTAGTTAGATGTTCAAATACAGGTCCAAATGTAACAACTAGATTTGAAGCATTAACAAAAGAAAGATTAAATGAATTAGAAGCATATGAAGAGAGAATAGAGTTTTTTAAGAAAAAAAATGAAGTATACCAAATTTAATGAAGATGTTAAAGCTGGACGTCTTGCGGATAAAGCAACTTACAAAGTTCGTAAAAAAGCACTTAAAGATATGCTTAAAGCAAACGTTAAAAACCCAATCACTAAATTATTGAAAAAAGTTGGCGGAGCTATAAACATAGGTAACGAAACAAGATTAGCTAGACGTTCAGCTTCAAAATGGAATTTGAACTTGTTAAGAAAATCTGGTAATTTCTTCAAAAACCTTGCTGGTGTCCCTTTAAGAGTTGCAATCCCAATGATGATTATTTCACCATTCTTGGCAAAATTAACAACTCAAGGAGTACATAAACTTGTTGGTAGACCAACAAAATCTGTATTGGATGAAGACACAGAAGAAACAAAAAATGAACCCAAAGCACCAAATGCAGGTGAACAAAAAGCTTTAGAAGAAGCTATAAAATCTGCAGAAGCGGCAAAAATAGCAGCTCAAAAAGTTCAACAACCAACTCATATTCCTCAATCTCCAACTAATTTACTTAATCAATATGTAAATAGACCACAACAAAGCGCAACATTACCTAACAAACCAACAGTCAAAGACGCTTCAGACAAACTTACAACAACTCAATCAGCTACATTACCTCAACAACAGGTAAAAAGATACATCCCATCTCCTGAATGCGGTATCCCAAAAGAAGCTGTAAAACCAAAATATATTCCATCTCCACAATCACAAGTTCCACCAGAAGTAGCTCCTGACTTCAGCACTGTTGAACAAGCTTTAAATCGTGCAAACAAAATGGAAATGGAAGCTATAAAACTTTTAGGTAGATAAATATCATAAATTACCCACCAAGCAATTGCATTATATAGAAAAATAAGCTAAACTCTTTCTATGGGTAATAATATTATTGAAATAAAGAATCTTCACGTGCAATACGAAACCAGCAAGGGTATTCTTGGCGGTAAACAGGTTGTCCAAGCCGTAAATGGCATATCTTTAGACATCAAGCGTGGAGAAATTCTTGCGATTGCAGGAGAATCTGGTTGCGGGAAATCAACACTTGCAAAAGCAATAATCAAATTAGAAGAACCAAATCAAGGCGAAATATTTTTCCAAGAGAAAGACATGCTTAAAATGTCTTCAACTGAACTTAAAGAATTTAGAAAACATGTACAGATGATTTTTCAAAACCCATACTCTAGCCTTGACCCTAAAATGAAAATTTACGACACGTTAAAAGAACCGCTAAAGATTAATACAACACTATCAAATTCAGAAATCGACAAAATTATAGAAGTGTTCGGCAATGCGGGAAAAGCTTTGGGTATTATAAAATAAAATGCTCAGCGTAGAAAAAGCGGAACTCAAAGAATTTATCGCCTTTCCCTTTAAATTATATAAAGACGATAAATTTTACGTACCCGAACTTAAAACGGATACGAAACATCTTTTAACGAAAGATCCCTTCTGGCACCATGCCGGAAGGGAACTTTTTTTGGCGAAAAGGGACGGCCAAACGGTAGGCAGAATAGCGGCCATAGTCAACGAAAACCATAATAAACATTGGAACGACAATATAGGCTTCTTCGGTTTTTTTGAATGCGAAAACAACCCGGAAACCGCAAAGGCTCTTTTTGACGCGGCTGCCGCTTGGCTTAAAGAACAGGGCAAAACCGCTATGCGCGGGCCGCTTAACCCAAGCACGAACCATACCTGCGGCGTACTCGTTGATTCTTTTGACTCCATGCCGTGTATAATGATGCCGTATAATCCGCCTTATTATGACGAAATTATAAAATCCGCCGGGCTTGAAAAAGCCAAAGATTTGCTGGCTTTTGACAGGACGGACAAAAATGATTTTTCCCCGCGTATGCAAAAGATTATACAACGCATACTCAGAAACCCCGAAATTACGATGCGCTCCATAAACATGAACGATTTTGACAATGAAGTCAAAACAGTCAGGGAAATTTATAACGCCGCCTGGAGCCAAAACTACGGTTTTGTCCCCATAACGGAGGAAGAAATACAGGAAACCGCCAAACAGCTTAAACTGATAGTGCGCCCGGAACTTACCTGCATGATAGAAATAAAGGGCGAAGCGGCCGGATTTGCCATTTCCATACCCAATATGAACCACGTCCTTAAGATCCTTAACGGCGGGCTTAATCCGTTTAAACTGCCGAAAGCTTTGCTTGCCTGGCGCAAAATACGCGACTGCCGCATGATAATGCTGGGCGTACACCCGGCTCATCGCAGCAGAGGCCTTGAGCTTTTGCTTGTTAAACACGTGGTTGACAACGGCGTAAGCAAAGGCTGGAACAAGGCGGAGCTTTCCTGGATGCTGGAGGATAATAAAGCGATTATTTCCGTCATTGAAGAAGCCGGCTGCTACAAAACGAAAACTTACAGGATATATCAAAAACCTTTATAAGTTTTTATTTGCTTTAACTATAAACCCCGGGCTTAAACCTGGGGTTTTTAATTATTAAAGCGCAGACAGCCGCCGCCGAAATCGGGCCGTTTTATTTTTTAAAAGAGTTAATCAGTGATAAAATCCCGCAGGAGTTAACCCGACACATAACGTCGACATACAAAAGCCCCCGCAGCTTTCGCATACGGGGGCGATTAAACAAATATCGATTTAAATCAGAACTTTACCGAAGGAGCCTTTTTGGCCTGTTCGGCTTCGCTTTCATCTAAAGTGAACAGTTCGGCTTTTTCAAATTTAAAATAAGAAGCTATTATATTTGAAGGGAAAGATTCTATTGATATATTAAGATCTTTGGCGTTGGTGTTATAGAACTTTCTTGCGGCCTGAAGCCTGTCTTCCGTATCGGAAAGTTCCTGCTGAAGTTTAAGAAAATTCTGATTTGCCTTTAAATCGGGATAATTTTCCGACACGGCAAACAAACTCTTAAGCGTTGAAGTAAGCATATTTTCCGCTTTGGCCTGGCCTTCCATATCGCCTTTCGCGTTTAAGGCCATATTGCGGGCCTGAATTACTTTTTCCAATGTGGAACTTTCATGCGCGGCATAACCTTTTACGATTTCCACGAGGTTGGGGATAAGGTCATAACGTCTTTTAAGCTGCACTTGGATATCGCTCCAAGCTTCTTTTACGCGGTTTTTAAGCGTAATCAATCCGTTATAAACACTGATAGTATACAATGCGGCTATCACGGCAATAACTATCAAAACTATTGCAAGGGTAATCATTTGTACCTCCATATAATATATTTATTATACAAAAAGGACGGAAATTAATGTTCTATTTTAAGAACGTCTTTCTTCTTTACGGGAAGGCATTCCTGCAAACGAAAGCGCGCCTGATCGGGAACCATGGCTTTTATGGTTTCTATGTCGCCGTCGTTTAGGACTTCTTTGTAATAAGTTGTTCTGAATTGATAATTAACGCCGGAAGAAATGATAATATTCATACTCTCTTTTACCGCGTCCAAATTGGCGGGGCCGCAGACGGCTTCGTACTTTTCAAACGGGGCCTTTATGTCCATGGCCACAAAATCAACCAATTTCTTTTCTATCAGTTCTTTAAGAACGCCGGGATTTGTGCCGTTAGTATCCAGCTTTATCAAGTATCCCATCGCTTTTACTTTCGCCGCGAAATCGGCCAAATCGGGTTGGAGAGTAGGCTCGCCGCCGGTAATGACGAGTCCGTCTAAAGAATGTTTGCGTCTTTCCAAATAATCCAAGACGTCATCTTCGGCTATGGCGTTATTTTCATCCTGGGCGGGCGGTATAAGTTCCGGATTATGACAATACGCACAACGCAGATTGCAACCTTGGGTAAATACTATCGCCGAAATACTGCCCGGAAAATCTATCATTGAAAACTTCAAAAGTCCGCTAATCTTCACTTACAACACACCTGCCTTAGGATAAAAATAAACATTGTTAAAACTTAGCAACCGCAGGACATTTTAATGTTCTTGCGCATGGCAAATTCTTCTTTTTTGCCTTTGTTCCAGTTCTGAACCGGGCGGAGATACCCCACCACTCTGGAGTAAACTTCGCAGTTGGTGCCTTTGGCCGCTTCTTTGGCAGCTTTAAGCTCGGAAATCTTCGTTTCGATATTGTGTCTTTCTTGTGCCGTCATAATCACTTCCTCCTGCGCGGTTTTTTGACCGCCTTTATTATTTTCGCAAATTATTATTTGCCCAACAAGACCTATTTTTTCTTAGGTCCTTAGCCCTATTTACAAAGGGCGTAAAATTTATTTACTGTACAGCTGCTCTTCCAAAAGCGCGATTTGTTTTTCGATATTTTCTATCTTTTCGGCCTTGCATTTAGGACATTCAAAATGCTCGCCTTCAATATATCCGCATTTGGGGCAGACGCTGAAAGTCGGCGTTATGGAAAAATACGGCAGCTGATAGCCTTCGCAGACTTTCCTGATGAATTTTTTAAGGGCATCCGTATCTTTAATTCTTTCGCCCATAAAAATGTGCAGCACCGTCCCGCCGGTATATTTGGACTGGACTTCGTCCTGCAGATCCAAAAGCTCAAAGATATCGTCGGTAAAGTTTACCGGCAGCTGGCTTGAATTTGTATAGAAAGGGGGCCTGCCCTGCGCGGCCTGTTCATTATCGGCCACGATAATATCCGGGTATTTTTCCCTGTCCAAACGGGCCAAACGATAAGAGGTCCCTTCCGCCGGAGTGGCTTCAAGATTGTAATTGTTGCCGGTTTCCTTTTGGAATTCAACCAGCTTCGCCCTCATAAAATCCATGACTTTTACGGCGAATTTGCGGCCTTTTTCGCTGCCGACCGTTTCCCCCATAAGATTGAGGCAGGCTTCGTTCAAGCCTACAAGCCCTATCGTGGAGAAGTGGTTCTTCCAATATTCGTTAAAGCGCTGTTTGACGCTTCTTAAGTAGAAAGTCATATACGGATATAAATTGGCGTTGGTAAAGCGTTCAATAACCTTGCGTTTTATTTCCAAGCTGACTTTGGCCGCTTCCATGCGTTCTTCAAGAAGTTTAAAGAATTCTTCTTCCGTGGAAGCCAAGTAGCCTATGCGCGGCATATTTATCGTAACCACGCCGATAGAGCCCGTCAAAGGAGCCGAACCGAAAAGCCCTCCGCCGCGGCGATTAAGTTCGCGGTTGTCTATTCTTAAGCGGCAGCACATAGAACGCGCGTCTTCCGGGTTCATGTCGGAATTGACGAAATTCGCGAAATAAGGAATACCGTATTTGGCCGTCATTTCCCAAAGCGGCTGATACGCGGGATTATCCCAATCAAAATCTTTAGTTATGTTATAAGTGGGGATAGGGAAAGTGAATACGCGGCCCTTGGCGTCGCCTTCAAGCATAATTTCCAAAAAGGCTTTGTTGAACATATCCATTTCTTTTTGGAATTCCCCGTATTTTTTATCCTGTATCTGCCCGCCGATTATAACGCCCTGGTCTTTAAAGTAGGAAGGCACGTTAAAATCCAAAGTTACGTTTGTAAAAGGCGTTTGGAAACCCACCCTTGTAGGCACGTTTACGTTAAATAAAAATTCCTGCAAGGCTTGTTTGACCTCTTGGTAGCTGAGTTTATCATAGTAGATAAAAGGCGCAAGCAAAGTGTCGAAGTTGGAAAAAGCCTGCGCGCCGGCGCTTTCGCCCTGCAAAGTATAAAAGAAGTTTACTATCTGGCCCAAAGCCGTCCTTAAGTGTTTTGCCGGTTTGGATTCGGCCTTGCCGGCCACGCCTTTAAAACCGCTGATAAGCAAATCCTGCAAATCCCAGCCGACGCAATATGTGCCCAAAAGGCCCAGGTCGTGCAAATGAATATCGCCGGAGGTATGCATCTTTTTTACGTTTTCCGGATAGATTTTGTTAAGCCAGTAAATTTTTGTAATTTCGGAAGAAACGTAATTGTTTAACCCCTGCAGGGAATAGCCCATGTTGCTGTTCTCGTTAACCTGCCAGTCCAGCTTTTGCAAATACTGGTCAACAAGTTCAACGTTAAATTTGGAGGAAATCTCCCTCGCTTTGGCGCGCTGGTCCCTGTACAGAATATAGGCCTTGGCCGTTTTGTGAAAATTGGAAGTCAAAAGCACGTCTTCAACAACATCCTGTATATTTTCGACGCTGGGCGTTATTTCCGAATAAAGCTGCTGCAAAATGTTTATAACTCTGATAGTAAGCTTTTTGGCGGTTTCAAGGTCAAACTCGTTGGTGGTTTGCCCGGCCTTATATATGGCGTTGGTAATCTTTTTTGAATCAAAAATCTGGGTTGAGCCGTCCCTTTTGATAATTTTCTGCAGAATCTCGTTATTTGGCATGGCGTTTTCCTCTTAAAAGTTTTTAACAGCGGCGAATATTGTGGATAAAAGTTGATAGATTTAACTTCCAGAACCATAAAAACCGGCCGTTTTAAGCTGTTTGCTTACAAAATTTTACATAAGTTGCAAAGATATTTCAAACCTCGTCTAAGATTTATTTTTCGGGATGTTATCAACAAGCTTCTCTCCGACGATAAAATAAAAGTTTGTCCACAGTTTTAAACCTGTGGACAAACTTGTTTTTGCGAGCTTTTTTAAGGCAATTTTTAAGGCAATTTTTCCGCAATCAGACCAAAAAACGGCCCTTTTCATAAATTGTTAAATGTTTTCCGTTTTTAAGCGTTGCGGTAACCAATTTATTTTGCGTATTTACCAAATCCCAATGCAGCGCCGATTCGTTAAAACCGAGCTGTTTTTTCAGGTTTTTATCCAATTTGGACAAATTGCCGCTGAAAGTGTCGCTGTAGCTGGAACCCAAAGCTATATGGCTGTTGCCGTAAGCTCCGCCGAAGTTCTCATCATATAAAGTATCGGCCATAAAACGGTCTATTTTGGAAAAGCGCGTATCGGTAAGAGAATACTCCCCTATCTGGCAGGCGCCGCGGTCCAAAGAGAGCATCTTTTTAAGGAAGTCTTCCCCCTGCTCCGCCGTCGCTTTAATTACGCGCCCCGCTTTAAATTCCAAGCGAATATCTTTGACGTAATTGCCGTTGCGGAAACTCATTAAATCGCTGAAGTAAACCCCGCGGGTTCCGCGCCAATCGGGGGAAGTAAAAATCTCAAACGAGGGAACATTGCACCCGCCCCCGCTTATAAAACGGCGGTTTTCGCCCAAAAGTATCTCCAAATCCATATCTTCGGATTGGGTTCTGAGTTTAACTATCGGCAAAGACGAAAGCCTTTTTGAAACCTCGTTGATTTGGGCGGTAACTTCCGCAAACTTTTTGGCGGGGTCTTTCTCGTTTAAAAAGCAGGCTTTGGCGATTTGCGCCTCATACTGCTTTAAGCTGAGCCCGGCCTGTTTGGCCAAACCTTCGGTGGGATAATTTGCCAAAGTCCAAGAAAACAAACCGCGTTCTTCCCTTACGTCCATAATTTCGCGGATCGGCTTTCTGGCGATTGTAGCCAAGGCTATTTTTTTGGTGTCAACGTCTTTTAAATTGGCCAAATCCTGCGGGGCTCTTAAGGCTATAAGGCCGTTAAGGTTTTCGGTAAAAAGTTTTTCCCACTCCGGCATAAATTTTATTTGTTTGTCGCTGCCTTTGGTGTAGAGTATTTTAGCCATTTTTTCCGTGGCGTAAGGCCTTAAAATCACGTTAAAACCGCCCTCGATAAGTTTGCAGTAAATTTCCTCGGCCAGCGGCAGGGCCGGCATATCGTAACTTACAAGGATATTTTCCCCCGGTTTAAACTTCCCCCCTTTGCGGGCCGATTTTAAAGCGAAAATCATAACGTCGGCATATTTTTTTAAATCCATTTTGGCCTCCTTTTATATATAATATTTATGATACAAAATATGAGGCGGCCCAATATGAAAAAACTGTTTTTTGTTCTTATCTCTTTAATCCTTTTATCCTTAAACGCCAAAGCTGACATAGCGCCGGCGGAACAAATAAGTTATTCTTTTAAGTTTGAAGGCGTCCAACCGCTTAAAATCATGCCCGGCAACAGCGAACAGCTGCAGTGCGAAGACAATCAATGCCTTTCCCCCAAGCCTTTGGGGCACTTCGGCATACAAAAACTTGAGTGCCAAGAAGCCGCCTGCCACGCGGTTTCTTATGAGTTTGCTCCTTATCAAAAACTCATAATCAAATTTGAAGACGGTTCCGTGCGGGAATCCGAGGTTTTCAAAACCCCTTCCGGCAGAAAAAACGCCATGCAAATAACGGTTACGCCCTTTGATTTATCCGTAAGCAGTGCAAATTCCAAAACCGCGCCGGATAATCTGCCCAAAAGCTATATTTTATTTTCTTTATTATTTGTTTTCTTAATAGAAGCGGCCACCGCGGCGATTTTCGTTTTTATGAACAAACTCCCGGCCGGAGTAATACTGAGCTTTTCCGTTTTAAACGCCGTTACCATTCCTTTAAATTGGTTTATTCTGTCAAACTATTTCCAAAGCGACGGCATTTTGTGGCTGACGGCTTTCCTTATCGAATTTGCCTTATTATGTCTGTTCTTCAGGAAGAAATCCATATATACCGAGCTGTTCGGGCTGACGCTGTTTGCCAATGTGGCGGGGTATTCTTCCGGGATGATACTTTCCTTTATAATGACGTTTTTTTAAAACAGGCTTCCCGGCCTTTTAAGTTCCCGCTGCCGCGCGCTTGATAAGTTGGCCGGCAAGCCTATAATATAAATTGGAAAACAATTAAGGGGGACGTATGTGGGAAAAAGACATTAACATCAACGAAGTAAAAGAAATCCGCGTGCGCACGACCGTATATTTCGGCGTCGGCGCAATCAAAAAAATAGAAGACATCGCAAAAGACTTAAAGGCCAAAGGCCTTGATAAACTTATCATAGTTACCGGTAAAGGGGCTTATAAAAAAACCGGCGCTTGGGATCACGTGCAGGCCGCTTTAAAAAACAACGCCATAACGTATGTCCATTACGACGGCGTTACCCCGAATCCAAACACTCATCAGGTAAACGAAGCCGCAAAAATGGCTAAAGAATTCGGCGCAAAAGCAATGCTGGCGATAGGCGGCGGTTCGGCCATAGACGCAGGCAAAAGCGTAGCCATTTTAATGGAAAACCCCGGCAAAACGGCGGAAGAACTATATGAATTTAAGTTCGCGCCGGAAAAGGCCGCGCCGATTATAGCCATAAACCTTACGCACGGCACCGGCAGCGAAGCCAACCGCTTTGCGGTGGTAACCATTCTTGAAAAGAACTTTAAACCGGCAATAGCCTACGACTGCATTTATCCGATGTACTCCATCGACGACCCGGCTTTAATGGCGAATCTTTCGGAAAATCAAACGAGATATGTTTCCATAGACGCGGTAAACCACGTAGTGGAAGCTTCCACCACAAAAGCGGCTTCGCCTTTTTCGATAGATTTGGCGCTTTCCGTGGTAAAACTCGTGGCGCATTATTTGCCCTTAGCTCTTAAAGAACCCGGCAATCTTGAAGCCCGTTACTTCCTGGCTTACGCCGCTTTGATAGCCGGCGTCAGCTTTGACAACGGCCTCTTGCATTACACGCACGCTTTGGAACATCCTTTAAGCGCGGTAAACCCGAATCTTACCCACGGTTTGGGGCTGGCCATGCTTCTGCCGGCGGTCGTAAAATATATCTACGCGGAAAAAGCGCATACTTTGGCCGCCATACTGGAGCCTATCGCCCCGGGATTAAGCGGCTGTTCATGCCAAGCCGATGACGCGGCCAAAGCCGTGGAAAAATGGCTGTTCTCGGTAGGCGCGACGGCAAAACTTAAAGATGAAGGCTTCCATGAAGAAGACGTAGACAAAATGACGGAACTTTCTTTCACCACTCCGTCGCTGGGCCTGCTCTTGAGCATGGCCCCCAACGAAGGCACCAAAGAGAGAGTAAGAGCGATTTATAAAGAATCTTTGCTCCCTTACAATAAATAAAAAGCCTTTCGGTTTATAAAGCCCTCCCCTGGCGGGAGGGCTTTTTTGATAAAATAAACTAAAAGGGGGCCGTATGCACGAAGAAACTTTTAAAACCAGATATCATGAAATGAACCCGCAGGGCAAAATACCCGTATGGGTGCTGCAAAATTATTTTCAGGAGGCGGCGGGCATAGACGCGCATAATCTTTCCTACGGCTGGGAAGAACTTTCCGCAAACGGCGTAGCCTGGATTCTTACAAAAGTTCAGATAAAATTATTAAAGCCGGTAAGCGGAGCGCAAAAGATAAAAGTTAAAACCTGGCATTGCTATTCCGACAAAATACAAAGCAGAAGGGATTTTATTTTGTTTAACGAAAACGGCGAGCACATCGCAAAAGGCGTAAGCTGGTGGCTTATTATGGATTTAAGCAAACGCAAAATAACGCGTTCCCCGCAAAGCCTTATAGACCTGAACGATAAAAACCCTGCGCCGATAATGGAAGCCTCCATGGAAAAGGCTCCGCGCGAAAACGAACTCGGCCGCGAAATAAACTCCTTTGACGTAATCGCGCGCCTTGAAGATTTGGACAGCAACAATCACGTAAACAACAGCCATTTTTCGGCCTGGGCCGTACAAAGCGCGCCGCAAGAAGTATCGGACGCTAAAAATCTTGAGGAAATTATTATCCACTACAAAGCGGAAGTCCGCTTAGGCGACAAACTGACGGTTTCCGCCCACGAAGCCGGGCAGAATGCGTTTTGGCACATAATAAAACGCCCCGCCGACGGCAGGGATATCGCCGCGATTTACACCAAATGGGGATAACCCCGAGGCAAAGCCCGGCCAAAGCAAAGGATATTTTATGAAAATAGAACATTTTGCGCTTTACGTATCAGACTTGGAAAAAATGAAAGATTTTTACGTAAAATATTTCCGCGCCGAGGCCGGCGATTTGTATCACAACAAAAACACCGGGCTGAAAACTTATTTTTTATATTTTGAAGAAAGCGCAAGGCTTGAAATTATGCATAGACCCGGCCTTAAGCCAAACAACCTAAACGAGGGCCTAGGCTATACGCATTTGGCGTTTTCCGCAGGTTCGAAAGAAGCGGTGGATATTCTTACGCGGAAACTTCAAAAAGACGGTTTTAAAATAATAAGCGGCCCCCGCACGACGGGCGACGGCTATTATGAAAGCCTTGCGGCAGACCCGGAAAACAATTTGATTGAGATCACGCAATAACCCGCGCGCAAGATATTAAACTTTATATTTGAAGACTTTGACGTTCGGTTTTCTGCCGAAAAGGCTCAAAATAAGCACGGGCACCGCCGTAAAAACAAAAACGACCAAAAACACGCAAAGCATCATAAATCCGCTCAGCAAAGCCGAAACCGCCCCCAAAACGCCCATTAAAACGCGGCGCAAAGGGTTTAATTCCCTTTTTACCGTTTCTTGGACGGGTTCGCGTTCCGTATTTATTGTTCTGCCGTTCTCGTCTAAAATTTCAGGTTCGATAACTTCGGGCTTATCATATTTTTCGTATTTCATACATTATATTCTTACAAAAAAAAGCGATTTTTCCAAGGGATGTAATAATCTTAATTAAAATGCAAGCCTATTAAAATTGTAAAATATAGAGGTAAAGGCGTATAGTCACATTACGCAAATTAAAAATAAGAGGAATTATCATGTTACAGAAAGCTTATGAGCCTAAAGAAGTAGAACAGAAAATATCAAAATTATGGCAGGAAAAACACGTCTTTAAAGCAGAAATAGACGAAAATAAAAAACCTTATGTAATAGTAATACCGCCGCCGAACATAACCGGCGCTCTGCACATGGGCCATGGGCTTAACAACACTTTGCAGGATACTTTAATAAGATTCCACCGCATGAACGGCGAATGCGCCAACTGGGTGCCCGGCACCGACCACGGCGGCATAGCCACGCAGAACGTAATAGAAAAGAAACTTTCCAAAGAG
>NZ_CALGEO010000096.1:0-11212 GCF_937881865.1 Candidatus Proelusimicrobium excrementi | reverse complement strand
CAGGCCTTGATGGCCAGGCGAATCCTTCTGCGGTAAGAACTTCGAAAACTTTTAAAATAGTCCTCTGCCGTCCCGTAGCTTTGCCCTTCATTACCGCATGTCAAATCTACCATACAGGTAGGCAATGTCTCGCCGATTACGTAACTGCCGTGGGCGATGGGGTTTGAAACATTCAACACAAGCTTTGCGCCCTTGATGGTTTTGATGTAATCCAACATAAGCTTTTCATCATTGGTCACATACCCCGGATAACTTAAAGAACAGGGGAAACCGATGACTTTGACCGGATAGTTTTACCGAAGGTTAAAATATCCATCCGGTTGTGATACACCACAAAAAACGCATAGGAGTCATCCTTTTGAATATAATAATATTCCTGCTTAAAAAGATTGTTTTCTTTAATCAGATTCAACAGTTCCCCTTCAAAGGGATACTCCAAAAAGGGTAGCTTCGGAAGCTTATCAAAACGCTCCTCACGATATACTTTTATATCCTCATTAGATTTCTTTTTCATACACTATATATCTCTTATAAACTCCGTCGCAGACTGCTTTACAGAATCCCGAAGAGTCCGTATTCTCATCCAATACCCAGGAAGTTTCCGCCCTGGTTGCGCCGTAATTTGCAACAATCTTTAAAAATACCTGGTGAATCAACACAAGGGGCATTCCCACGGTACGGTATTCTTCCAGTACGCCATACTCCATTACCTTGGCAGTGTTCAGCTTTTTATTTAAGAACAGGTTCTTGATAAAATGCTTGGCACCGAAGGCCTCGCCGGGTTTGGCAAGTTCGGAACGCAAATATTTACCGGTAACGCCGATATAATGTTCCAAATCGGAAGAGGTGCCGAAAGCCTCCCAAGCGGTAGTGCCGATATGCTCGCCTATGCCGAAAGAGAAAGACCAGTCGTCGCCGATTTTGCGGCTGTATACGTCATCGGTATCGCCTTTGTCAAACACATAGCCGGAAAAGGCTATATTCAAAGGATTATTGCCGAATATGCTTAAAAAACCTACCGGGAAAGCCAAAGCGCCGTGATGGTATTTCATATCAAGCTGCGCTTCGGAAGTGGTTCCGGCCAACTGGAAAGACTCCACCATACCCAAAGCCGCCGGGTTATAAAAGGCCATACCCGTAACGTCATCGGCCAAAGCCGTGGCCGCGCCCGCCATACCGTAATATCTTGCACCCATATCCATTTTAAGGAAAGGCAAAGCCGTACGGCCGGCATCCTGCGCATAAACGGAAGCCGCTAAAACGGCGGTAAAAACTAAGGAAGTTAAATATTTTTTAATGTTCTTCATATTATTTCACCACCACTATTTTCTTAAGCTTCCGGTCTATCCCCGCGCCGTCGACGCGCAGCAGATAGACGCCGCTGGCAACCACTTTGCCCGCACCGTTGCGTCCGTCCCATTCGACTATTTGCGTAATGCCTTGGCTGACGTCGCCGTCCTTAATCGTTTTGACGAGCAAGCCGTCAATCGTAAAGATTTGGACTTTTAACTTTCCGTCGGATTTCGGAACGATTTCAAATTTAACTTTGCCGCCTTTCATCGGGTTGAAGACGGAATCTTTTATATAAACTTCTTCCCCGCTGGTTGAAGCCGTAACTATCGGGTTTGAAATGCCCAAAGAAACAACTCCGTAATCCTCGCGGTAATTAGTGTTTCCGACGTCCTGATCGGCTTTGTTCGAGCGCAATTTGCCGAAAACCTGCAAATACACCATATTATGCCCCAAGGAGGAGAATCCGTTTTGAAGCGTAACCTTGCCGGATATAAACCCGCCGGCAAAATAACGCACATCACTCGCGCTCAAATATGTTCCGCTTATGGTATCAGCCCCCGGTATCGGATTTAAATCTGAGTCCAAAAGCCTGCAGGAATGGAAGGCTTCATATCTATTGGGATACCAGCCTTCAAGCCCAAGCTGCCTAAAATCGCTTTCCGTTAAAGGAGGGTTCGCATCCATGATGCTTCCGCCTGCAACCCAGAAAGGAACTTTAAAGTTTATTTCTTTACCGTCTTCAAAATCGTCAAGCTGAACCTCCACATTGCCGACATTGGAGCCCTGCGCAAAAGTAAAATTAAGTTTATATGCGCCGGTATCCGCGGAAATATCCGAAGGATAATACCCGTTTGAAAGCTTATAAACGCCTAAGATATAACGGCCCGTATTGCCCCTTAGATTGCCGCTTCCGTCAACACCTTCCCAAGACGGCGCGTTGAAAGTTAGGGTTATTGTTTCAAGATTCGTCGTTATGCCCGTATTGCCCTGTTGGTCATCCGGGACGTCGGAAGGACGCACCAAATCAACCGCCGTTTGCATATCGGCGTCAAGCAAGAGCATACCAAGCGGAATATATCTTCCTTCCCTAACTTTCGGCATAGTAAGCACGGCTTTAAATTCGCCTTCCGGCAGCGAAATGCTGTAATAATCCATATCGCTGGCGGGATTTATGCTCGCGGAAAGTTCTTTCCTTGAAATTGAAGCTATATCCACATCGGCCGCCGCATAGGGGCCGTTGTTAGGTTCGTAAATATCGCCCTGCGCGGTAATGATATTGTCATAGGTAATACCGTGCGCGTCAAAAGCGTCTTCAACGGCGGTAACCCAAGCGGAGTTTCCGCCTATTGCAGAAATACCCGCAACGGCAATCATAGCGTCGCGGAATTCAAGCAAGCTGTCCGGGAAGAACATCAATGCGTTCCAAACCAGCTTATCTATGTTTTCGCCGATAGAGGATATCCTAAGCTGCCATAAAGCCTGGCTTAAAAACTTGCTGTTGGCGTGCTGGCCCATAGGCGCGCCGTTGGCTATCCATTTTTCGGGAGTGTAAGAATCGGTGCCGTCCAAGTTACGGGCCATACCTTCGCCGGAAGTCCCCGCGACGTATGCGCCGATTATGGAAGTATACGGTTTGCCCGACGCGTCTTTAAGGGAAGACAGCGCAAAGTAATCGGACACGGCTTCGGAAATCGCCGCGCCTTCGTCAAAATAAATTATCGGCCATATTTTGTTTACAACCGCGTGGACATATTCATGGCGGACGATTGCGCTTTCAAGAGCAAAGTTTACATATTGGCTCTTGCTGACGTCGTAGCGGCCTTGTCCGACCAAAATCACATCGGCGTCCAAATCATAAAAAGCGTTCTGCATACCGTCGTCATGGCTGCTGTATCTGGAGCCGGAAGCGTTCACCATTACCGGCATATGGCCGTTAAGATCAAAATCACCGCCCGCCAAGCCTACAAAATAATCGCGCATTGCGTTAAGGTTATAAAACGCGACGGCTTCCGGCGTTTGTATATTGTCACTCGCCATTACAACCGGCAGCGTAGACGTATCCGCGGAGGTATAACGCGCCGGCGTGCTGGAAGGAACGCAAAGTTTGTTAAACGAGGTTATGGAATAATCGCTTTCGCCCGGAGTATAATCCGCGGGATAAGCGGATATATTCATCATTTGGGCCGAATTATAATTGGAAATAAGAGGCCCGTTTAAAGAGTTGAATCTGCCTATATAAGCGCCCAAAACTCTGTCGGAAGGAAGCGAGCTGCCCAGCAACAAGAATTTTTTATCCTCAATGTCGCCCGACACGTTCATTTTGCCGATATTAAGATTTTTTATCAAAGGATAAGAAAACACCGGGTAATCCCCGCTGTTCTCGCAGGCATTGTAAGTCTGCCATGTGGCTCCTTTTGTAAATTCCGTCCAATCCAATCCAAAAGTTTCGTCCTCTCCTTTTTCCACGTAATATTTGGTAAGGGCGGCTTCGTTGGTAACCGTAAAATAAGGCCCGGATAAAGTTGCCCACATTCTGCCGGAAGTCGTAACTTCGCCGGCGGCAGACGTGGTTTGAGGGGCCTGCGGCGCGCCACTTCCGTTAAAAGAGTAAACGTACATATTGGAAAGAGGCAAAGTCTGCGTCGAAACACCGGGGGCTTTCGGATAGACCGGGTTTATATTAATTGAAAACTGGGCTGTTCTGGAAGCGTAAAAAAGTTTGCTTATTCTGTTAAGAACGTCGCCGGTTTGGGCATCAACGTAATAATCCCATTTGGCCGGGGCGTTTTCCCCGCCCTGAACAAGCGTTTTCCAAGCAAGCCTGGCCTGAGCCGTACCGGGCGTAACGTAAATTACTTTTTCCGGGGAGCCTAAAGCTTTGCCGCCGGCGTCTTGCGCGGCTATCAAAGCCGCCGAAGCCGCGGGAACGCTTTCTTTTACGTCGATATCCAAATCGGGAACATAAGTTGACTGATAGTTAAGCAAGGAGCCGTTTTTATCAATATTTACTTTAACGTAAGCGTTTTCCACCGGCAAATTTTTATAATACTGCCTGAAATAAAAGTGCGTGCCGACGGCTGATTTTAAAGGCTTTCTTAAAAGTTTAAGGTCCTTTTCGTTAACGCCGAGCAAATCTTTATTGCTTTTAATAAATTTAAGAGCGTTCTTATCGCCTGAACCGACGCGTACGCTTCTTCCGCCCACCAAAGAGCGGGGCGTTTTTGTCGCGCCGTTCATTCTTATACGCCACGAAGCGCCTGTTTTCTTATTAAATTTTTCAAGTTTCTCAAGGACGGCACTTTCCAGTTTTACCGGCTCCTCGGAATCAGTCTTTACGACGGCAAAACGCCGCGCGTCAAGAGCTCTTGCCGTATCCAGCGGCGACGCCGCAAAAGCGGCTTGCTGACACAAAAACACTGCGGACAGCAACGCTGACAGCGATTTTTTTGATAAAAGCATTAATGCTCCTCCTAAAAGGATATAAAGTCAATAATATATTTTTATTGTAGCATAAGATTAAATATTTGTATAATTTTTCAAACAAAATTATAATTAGGAGGTTTTATGCCCGCACATTATTGGCTGATACTCGGCATAGCTTTGCTTATAGGGGAAATTTTTACGGCCGACTTTTCTTTATCTTGCTTCGGTTTGGCGGCGATGATTTCCGCTTTGGCCAGCTGGGCCGGGCTTAATCTTTACTGGCAGATAGGCATAGCGGCGGCGGCGATATTTGCATTTTTCTTTACGCTTAGGCCTTTTATGCTTAAACATATGTACAAAAAAGGGGAAGGATTTAAAAGCAATATGGACGCTTTATCCGGCAAAGAACTTACAGTATGCCAAGCGGATAAAGAAAATTCAAAGTATTACGCCAAGCTGGACGGCGATCTTTGGGAACTTAGCTGTGAAGCCACCCTTGAAAAGGGCGACAAAGTGAAAGTTTTGAAAATGGAAGGTATCAAATTAATAGTAGAAAAGGAGAGTAAATAATGGAAGGCGTATTGATATTCGTAGTTATTCTTGCCGTAATATTTTTTGCTACCGGCGTAAAAACGGTTCAGCAGGCAACTGTGATAATCGTGGAAAGACTCGGGAAATACAACGGGATGTTAACTTCCGGCATAAACTTTATGGTGCCGTTTTTCGACAAACCCAAGTATATAGAATGGAAATACCCTACGGACAGAACCCCCAGGCAGATTTGCGTAATAGACCTTAGGGAAACCGTTTATGATTTTCCCCCGCAGGACGTAATCACCAAAGACAACGTAAACATCAAAATCAACGCTCTTATATATTTCCAGATTACCGAGCCCCTTAAAGTGGCTTATGAAGTGGCCTCTCTGCAAACCGCCATTGAAAAGCTTACGCAGACCACTTTAAGGAACCTTATCGGCGAATTGGAACTCGACCAAACTTTAATTTCGCGCGAAACCATAAACGCCAAACTAAGAGCCATTCTTGACGAAGCTTCCAATAAATGGGGCGTAAAAGTAAACCGCGTGGAACTTCAGGATATCACCCCGCCGCCCGCCATACGCGAAGCCATGGAAAAACAAATGAAAGCCGAACGCGAACGCCGCGCCGTAATTTTGGAAGCGGAAGGCACCAAACGCGCCCAAATCTTGCAGGCAGAAGGCGCGAAAGAAGCCGCAATCAACAAAGCCGAAGGCCAGAAACAGGCTAAAATCCTTGCCGCGGAAGGTGAGGCTCAGGCTAAAGTAAAAGTGGCTCAGGCCGAAGCGGAAGCCGTCAAAATCATTACCGATAACTTAAAAGAATTCGCCAACCCGGCCAATTATCTTATCTCTATAAAATATATAGAAGCCTTGCAGAAAATGGTTGACGGAAAAGACAATAAACTCGTCTATATGCCTTATGAAGCCACCGGCATTTTAGGCGCGGTCGGAGCGGTAAAAGAACTTGTAACCGCCAACGGCAAAAAGAACTAATCTTATACGTACAAACGCAAAATCCCCCGGCCTAAACCGGGGGATTTTTAATTTATAGCAGCAATACAAAGATTTTAGTCCGCGCTTTTAAATTTGTTTAAAACGGCCGAAGCCGCGGATTCATAAGAGGTCAGTTTAGAAGAAGGCGTAACGAAAGAAAGCACAAAGCGTCGGCCTCCCTCTGCAAAGAAATAGCTTGACGCATTTACGTTAAGCGCCGTCTTCCTGACAAAATTTACGTCCTTGCCGGCGATTTTTATTTTACGCGTCGGGTTTTGAGTAAACTTTTTGCCGGGAGCGTATTTTGCCAAAACTTCATCATTATAGCTGCGGCTGTTTTTAAAGACCGGCTCCAGCCACATGAGGGCGTCAGCCTCCTGCTTTAATATTATTCTGGCGTCCTCTTTGCCTTCCGGCTTAGCCGATATACCTACGGGCAAAGTCATTATATAAGAATATGTTTTGTCATTTTCGGCTATATTAAAAGAGAATTGAACTTCCCGCGCGGAAATATTTTTTGAAGACCAGTCCTCCAATACCGGCGCGGTTCTTTCCTCGGCCGGGGCGGCGGCGGGTTCCGATATTTTCGGCGTCTGCACCGCGTTTTGTTTGGCCGCGCCCGAGGCAAAAACAGCTCTGTTCAAGCTTGAAGCGATTATGCCCAAAGCCGCTTCCCCCCGGCTTATCTTCGCGCCGGATACGGATTTGGGATCCGCATTGGGCGAAGCCATATAATTGAATGATATATATTTGCCGTTATAAGGCGCGGTTAAAATTATAATTTTCGCTTCTTTGGTGGAAAAGGAGCAAACGTCGTAATTAATTCTTCCATAAGTTCTTTTGGTATACTGCGGGCGGATTTCCTCGCCGTATTCCTCGGAATATTCTTTAATTCCGCTTTTGATATCCTCAGGCTCGTTTTTCAAAGCCGCGCTTATGGCAAAAGCACCCGGCTTGGAAATTTCTTCTTCCGATTGGTCGTAATTGCTGATAACGGAAAGGTCTTCATCGCTGTCCGTGTTCAAAGAAACGGGCGCCAAAACATATACCGCTTCCGCCGCGTTTTTGCTTAAAATCACGGGTTTATACTTGCCGTCTTTTCCGAGGCTTTTAAGCGTTTTGGCTATGCCCTCAACGGATTCAACCGCAAGCGGAGTTTTGTTTTTCTCTTTGGTAAGATAATAATCCTGAGCGTAAACGCCGAGTGCGCAAAACATAAAAACGAAAGAAAGAAAAAGTTTCATAAAATCTCCTTTAAAGCAAGCTTAAATAACGCTCTCCCCCGTCGGGAGCGATTAATACTATGTTAAGGCCTTTGTTTTCCGGGCGGGCGGCCAAAACTTCCGCCGCACGGTAAGCCGCGCCGGAAGAAATCCCGCAGAACAAAGCGTCTTCAAGGCGCAGTTTGCGCGCGGCTTTAAAAGCGTCTTCGCCGGAAACGGGCAGGATTTCGTCTATAAGGCTTAAATCAAGCAAGGAAGGTACAAAACCCGCGCCTATGCCCTGTATTTTATGAGGGCCGGGCTTCCCGCCGGAAAGAACCGGGCTTTCCGCAGGCTCTACGGCCACCACTTTTACTTTGGGATTTTTACTTTTAAGAAAACGTCCCGTACCCGTTATCGTGCCGCCGGTGCCGACCCCTGCCACGAGAATATCGACTCTGCCCTGCAAATCCTTGTAAATTTCCGGGCCGGTGGTTTCGAAATGGGCAAAAGCGTTGGCCTTATTGGAAAATTGATCCGGCATATAAGCCCCCGGCGTCGACGCCAGAACTTCTTTGGCTTTGGCTATCGAGCCTTTCATTCCTTCGGCCGCGGGCGTAAGAATCAGCTCTGCGCCCAAAAGCTTTAAAAGTTTTTTGCGCTCCTCGCTCATGCTTTCCGGCATGCAGAGAATCACTTTAAACCCCATAAAACCGCCGAATGCGGCAAGGCCTATGCCCGTATTGCCGCTTGTCGGCTCGACAATGGTCCCGCCGGGCTTCAAAAGGCCTTCTTTAACGGCGGAGTTTATCATATAAAAAGCGGCGCGGTCTTTAACGCTGGAAAGCGGATTGAACAGCTCCGCCTTTACGTATATATCGGCCGGCAAAGAAGATTTTATTTTTATTAAAGGCGTAGAGCCTATTGAGGATAAAATGTCTTTCACGCTGATCTCCCGCCTAAGCGGCGAAGTTTAAACATTTTCTTAATACGGACAGAGCGGCTTCGTCGCCGCTTTTGTAGCAAACGTATACCAAATTGGCCAAAAATCTTTTTATCACTTGTTTTGAAGACATCGGCGAAATAAAAGCCCCGCTCCACGCAAAGCCGCGCGCGGACGCATAAATGCTGCATTCGTCTTCCCCGACAAATCTGCCGCCGGCGAAAACGTCCACATAAACGGGCTCGTAGGAATATTTGTCGCGCAGCCTTATCATAACTTTTCCGCCGGCGTCAAACATATCGGCTTTTAAATCAAAACACTCGGCGCAGCAGCAATATAAAGCCGCCATGGCGAAGCTGCTTGCCCCGCCGCAGTCGATTATATCGGGCAGGCTGAGCGTCCTTGCGCCGGCGCTTAAACTTTCAAGACGGTAATGCCCGCCGATAAAAAAGAACCGGGACATCACTTCCGCCTTATGGAAAATATCAAAACCCGCGTCCATATGCGCGGCGAGGCTCTTATGCAAAAGGCCGAATTTATCCAAAACGGCTTTTTGGGAAAGATGCGGATTGATGAACCTTGCTATAAGCGCGAAGCCTTTGAGCAAAGAAGGATTTTTTACGGCGAAATAAGCTTTAAAGTGGGCAAGGAGTTCTTCCCTCTTAATATTACGGACGATATCCCTTATATAGCCGGGCACGTCCGCGCCGAAGCTTTCCTCTATTACGTTTTTAAACTGGAGAGGCTCTTCCCTGATAAACCGCGCGAGCATAGCCTGAAGCTTGGGTTTAAGCTCCGGCTCTTTATCCATTAAATCTATTAAAGCTTTTATTTTGCTTCTGCTAATCATTAATATATCCGAAACGTTTTAAATATTTCACGTTCTGCCGCCAATTGGGCGTTACGGCCACATGCAATTCCAAACGGTATTTTTGCCCGAGGAACTCGTTTATCCTCTTTTGCGCCGCCTGCCTTAACTTGGCTATCGCGCTGCCGCCTTTACCTATAATTATAGGCTTCTGGCGTTCCCTTTCAACGTGCACAACCGCGCTGATGTAGTTTTTATCGCCCAAATCCTCGGTAAATTTTTCTATTTCCACATAAGTGCTGTAAGGGATTTCCTGCCCGTACTGCAAAAATATCTGTTCGCGGATAAACTCCCCTATATAAAATCTTTCCCAGCGGTCCGTAAGCTGGCCTTTGGGGAAATAGGCCGGGCCGTAAGGAATATAATTTACTACGGCGCGTTCCAACGGCTTTACACCCTCGCCTTTTTTGGCGTTGACCAAGAAAACTTCCTTAAAATTAAGCTCCGCCGAAAGAGCTTTGATTATTCTGTCAAGTTCGTCCTTTTCTTTAATCAAATCTATTTTATTGACCACCAAAAGCAAAGGGCAATATAAACCTTTAAGCTTTTTTATAAGCGGCGTATGGCGCGCCATGGGGGCCGTAGGGTCATAAACGAAAATGACTAAATCCGCGTCTTCGTTAATGGCTTGGTTTAAAGAGTTAAGCATAATCTGCTGAAGCTTATATTCCGCATGCAAAAAACCCGGAGTGTCGACGAAAACTATTTGATAATCGTCGCCCTCGCTTATGGCGAGGATGTTCTGCCTCGTCGTTTGAGGTTTATGCGTAACGGGGGAAAGCGCAACCCCCGCGAACTGATTAAGCAAAGTGGACTTGCCCGCATTTGCAAGCCCGGCCATTACGGCGAAACCGCTTTTAAATTTATATTCGGCGTTATTTTCCATATACAGATATTTTATCAATTTAAAATGAGAATATCGCACACGTTTATTTTATTTAAGCCGCCAAGCAAAATTCCCCGGTAAAAACCCCGCCTTAGCTTACGCTTAGGCGGGGCGGTTAGTTGAGAGCCGGGTTTTATCCCGGTAAATCCTATAGCAAGCCGGAGTTTTCCCTAATCTGCGAAGCCGTTTGGCATACGCATGCACCTTTCCACATAGGTATGCCGCCGAGCTTATCGTTGTCCCTAATCCCGTAACAACCGGGGGTGCCGTTGCTCATAAGCTTGGGGGTGTCTCCGGCGCAGCAGCAGATACCGGAGCATGTCGTATCAGACCATATCCCGTGATAGCAAGTGCTTGCTTGCGCCACCGTTATCGCCATACCTTGGCAGTATACTTTGCCGTTGCCGGGATTCGCGCAGCTGCAGCTGGTGCTCCACGTTCCCGAAGACGTACACTTTAAAACCTGATTGCTGTTGGAAGGACAAGTTTTTGTTTCCCCGCTGGTGCAATCCGGCGCGGTGCATGTCCCCCAGGAGCCCGTCGTCCATTGCCCGGTTGAGGTGTTGCATGTTACCGTTCTTGTTTGCGTACCGCTTTTACCGTTTGAAGCAGTACATGTTTGAAAGGTAATGGGCTTTGTACCGTCGCAGGTTTTGGGGCAGGCGGCGTCCCAGCCGCTCCAAGAACCGCTTGAACAGCATGTCCTGCTGCTGGTGCCGCAAGTGCCGCTGGGTTTATATTGTACCGCCCCGGACGTACATGTTTCTATCGGGTCTATTTTATCAGCGCAAGTTGTTAAACAAAACTTGTAATTAGTGTCATCTTCATCTACGCAAGTCAGTACTCCGTCAACACAACATTGCTTATATCCGGCTCGGCATAATACTGTGGTGAAATCAACTGCAGCAAAACTTTGTAGCGTTCCGCCAAGAATAAAGAACGAAGTTAATACAAAAAATACTTTATAACATTTAAATATCGTTTTTAAACTAACCATATTTTTACCTCCATTTTTGATTGCTTCAAGCCGAAAAACTTTAACAAACGCAAATAAAGAAGAACGAC
>NZ_CALGEO010000095.1:0-11199 GCF_937881865.1 Candidatus Proelusimicrobium excrementi | reverse complement strand
AAGACCGTGCGGTTTTCCTGCTTTTTCGCCTTTTTCGGCAGCTTCACCGGGAGCTTCTGCCACATTTCCCGGCCTTCGCAGAATCCCCGGCAGGGGCAGGCGTTGCATTTCGGCTCCCCGTTCGGCACGCAGACCGTGGCCGCTGGCGGAAGCGCGGTAAGCGCGGTTATAAACGCGGGCGGACTGCAGAACGTATCTTCCGGCGGAACCGTAAACGATACTCAAGCAAATGCTTCGGCCGTGCAAAACATTATGGGCGGCGTAGCCAATTCCACCGCGCTTAATTCCGGCGCGGTGCAGAATATAACCGCCGGCGGTACGGCAAGAAATACGGAAGCCGCCGGGGCCGTGCAGAACGTCATCAGGGGCATCGCCATAAATACAAATCTTAACGAAGGCGCGGCCCAAAACGTATCTTCCGGCGGCGTAACAAGCCACACTTATGTAAATTCCGGCGCGGTTCAAAACGTATATGAGGGCGGCACTGCCGTATCAACTGCGGTAAGCGGCGGCGTTCAGAATATAGCAGGCCTAGCCAGCGGAGCTTTAATAGCCCAAGGCGGAGTACAAAATATTTTAGCCGGCGGATATGCCGAGGACGTAACTGCGGCTTCCGGCGGAACCCAAAACATCAACGTTTCCGCTTCGGCCAAAAACGTATATGCGGATGGCGGAACCGTCAACCTGCTTTCCGGCGGTTCTTTGCAGGGCTATTCCGCGCAAGGCGGACTGCTGAACGTATACGGGGATAATCATATTTCCGGCGATATGGTTTTAAGCGCCGGCGCGGCAGTTAATATAGCGCAAGATTCCGCGGGATTTACAAATTTAAGCGCGGATAATATCCAAGCCGATAACGCTTTAATCAAAATGAACGTAAACCTTGAAACCGGGGAAAGCGACAGGCTGACCGTAAAAGAAAATTATGAAGGCCAAACGGTACTTGCCTTAAGCAATACCGCAGATGTCGCAAAAGAAACAACCGGCGACGGCATAAAACTGGTGGAGTTTTCTTCCGGCGCGCAAGTTGACGGAGATTTTGAATTGTTGGGCGGCAAATGGGACGAAGGCGGCTATGAGTATCTTTTGCACCAAGGTACGGCGGCGGGGGTAGGTTCGGATTATTACCTGCGCAATTCCATGGTATATACCGACGTGTTTAAGAGTATGCTTAATATCCCCTTGATGAACAGCGTAATAGCCAGAAGCGGAATGAACTCCCTGCAAAAAAGAATGGGCGATTTGCGAAATATGACGGAAGGCTCCAACCAAAACGGAATATGGGCCAGAACCTATTATAAGGATATGCGCGTAAAAGACCTCGTTGAAACGGATATGAGCCTTTTCGGCGTTGAAGCGGGCTATGACTGGCTTTTTACGCCCAATGAGCCAACAAAACTATACGCCGGCGTCATGATAGGCTACGCAAACGCGGGTTCAATAAAAACCGAAAAGGAAAACGGCTCCGTCTACGGCGACGGCAAGGGAACATCACCGAGCGTCGGCATATACGCCACTTTGGCAAACGACGACAAATGGTTTGTGGATTTGGCGGCAAGGAACTTCTGGACAAAACTGGATATGACGCATTATTCCGCTTCCGGCAGTCAGCTTAAATTTGAGCCGGAACGAAGCATTTTCGCCGTAAGTTTGGAAGGCGGTAAGGAATTTACTCAGGACTTGGGAGGGGATTCCTTTATCCGCATAGAACCCAAAGCGGAAATTGAATATATGTCCGCTTCTTCCGACGAAACAAAAGTAAAAGGCGGAACCGGCCCCCTGGCATACGATAAAGCCAATTATTTAAGCGCAAAAGGCGCGGTTATGGTTGCCTACAGTATGCGTCAGGCAAACGGACTGCTTATAGAGCCGCTTTTGGAACTTGCCTACAGATATGAGTTTATGGGCGAAGGCGACGTAAGCTACGGCGGGGCCAAGGAAACAACAAGCCTTAAAGGCGGCACGCTTGAAGCGGGGCTCGGAATCAATATGCAGCTTACGGAAAACCTCTACTGGCACGCCGTCGGCAGCTATGAAGCCGGCGACAAATTGCAAGGCTGGGGCGTAAACGCAGGCATCAGGTACGCTTTCGGGGGTATTTCCTTTGGCGGCGGAAGCAAAAACCGCAAGAAAGCCCGCAAAGAATCTTTCTACGAATACAACAAATACGACCGCGGCTATTATGACCGTGATTATGACGAAAAACCTAAAAAGGAAAAACAAAAAAAGGTAAAGAAGACAAAAAAGAACGATAAAACTTACGAAAATAAAACCGACAGCAACGAAATACGCAACGTAAGAAGACGTTACGAGTTTTAAACGGCCCGTAAGTTAAACCCGTCATCTTGAAAAAAGCGTTTTCCGCTTTAATATATTTTTTATGACGCGGATAAATTTAATAGCGCCGGAAAAGCTTTACGATCAGCACCTGATAGCGGAATACAGGGAAATTGTTATGGTGCCCGCCGCTTTAAAGCGCTCTTTAAAGGCGAAAAACGGCGCGCGCTTTGATGATATTCCCAAGAGTTTTACCTTGGGCAAAGGGCACGTAAGATTTTTCTATGATAAAGGCAAATACCTTTACAAGCGATACGCGCTTTTGCGGACGGAAATGATAACGCGCGGTTTTAAGCCCGATAAAAACAGGAAATTCCCCAAAGAAGTATTTATAGAAAACAAATTATTTAACGACTGGCGGCCTGATAAACGCGCCATCGCCGTTATTACTCAAAGACTTAAACAAAAAATAGCCCAAAAGCCCGCTTGGTACCGTAAAAGCGTGCAGGGGAAAATGACACAAAATAAAAAATAAATCAAATCATTAGGATAAAGTTTAGGCCCATAAAAATAAATTTATGGGCCTAATTCTATCGCTAAAATCAATTTTTACGCCAAAGCTTTCACATATTCCGCTAACAAGTGCTTAATTTTATTTACATAAATAAACAGGGCCAAAAGACCTATACGCAAAGCGGAAATTTAACTTTTAATAAAAAACGGGCAAAATTTTGATAAATTTTATATAATATTTATGTCAAAGAAATATAATTTGCAGTTTTAACACGCCCCCATAGCTCAATGGATAGAGCACCTGCCTTCTAAGCAGGGGATATAAGTTCGATTCTTATTGGGGGTATTTGTTTTGGAATATAGTTTAAAATTTTGTGCCCAAATTTGGGCACAAATGGACACAAGAAGGACTTTTAAGGCCCTTTATTTTTTTGTGCTTCTTAATATTTCAAAAATATACCCGGACGCAAATATTTTACTCTCCTTTTATGTTACAATAGCTTTATGAAAAAAAACATAATTTTTGATTTGGGCGGGGTTCTTATCGACTGGAATCCCAGATATTTTTACCGTTCCGTTTTTAACGACGACGCAAGAATGGAAGATTTTCTTTCAACTTGCTGTAATTCCGAGTGGATTGTCGCCATGGACGCCGGCCTTACGGCTAAAGAAAATATCGCCCGCGGCCAAAAAACCTGCCCCAAATACGCCCGGGAGCTGGCCCTTTACGACGAAGGCTGGCATCACATGTTCGGCGGAGCGATAGAAGGCACGGTGGAGATACTTAAAGATTTAAAAAAGGCCGGTACGCCGCTTTACGCTTTGACGAATTGGTCGGCGGAGAAATTCCCTTGGGCAAAAAAGAATTTCCCTTTCCTGGATTTATTTGAGGGCATAGTCGTTTCGGGGGAGGAAAAAGTAATCAAACCAAACCCGGAGATTTACAAACGTCTTTTAGCCCGTTACAATCTTAAAGCCGAAGATTGCGTTTTTATAGACGACAACGCCGCCAACGTCGAAGCGGCCCGCGCGCTGGGGATGGCCGGGATTCGTTTTACTTCTCCCGCCCGGCTGAAAGAAGAACTTTCTGCTTTGGATAATCGGCCTTCGCATAAATAGGGCCACTTGAACCTTTGCCCAAATGTTTTATACTATCAAACATAGGCAATAAATTATAACGGAGAGTAATTAAATGGAATTGTTTAAAAAATATTTCGTTAACATCGTAACAAAAAAATACATTGCTTTTGAAGGAACGGCAGGCAGGGAAGAATTTTGGTACTTCACTCTTTTCGCCGCAATAATCAGCTTGGTTTTAGGCTTGATTTTCGCTTTCTTGGCGGGGCTTTTTAATTTGGCGATATTGCTGCCGTGGCTCAGCGTGGCCGCAAGACGTCTTAGAAACGCCGGCCATAGCCCTTGGTGGCTGTTGAGCTTGATTTTCGGCATAGGTATTTTTATAGTGCTTTTCTTATGCGCTTTGCCGAGCAAAAAAGCTTCAAAATAACCAAATTCAAACTGTTAAAAAGGCGGCTTTTAAAGGCCGCCTTTTTGCTTTGACAAATTGCTTCCTGCGCGGATTAATCGGCGGAAGATATTTTATCTATTTCTTCAAGTTCTTTCTCGGTAAAAGACGGAAACGCCATTACGCCCAGATTTTCCTTGACTTGTTCCGGGCGGCTCGCGCCGATAATCACGCTTGTAACGGCTTCGTCGCGCAAAACCCAGTTTAAGGCCATTTGCGCCAAAGTCTGCCCGCGTTTTTCGGCAACTTTGTTTAAAGCCACTATCTGCAAAAGCCTTTCGGGCGTCAAATCCGCGCGTTTTAAAAATCTGCCGTCTTTGGCGATACGGCTGTCCGCGGGAACGCCGTTTAAATATCTGCCCGTAAGAAGCCCCTGCGCCAAAGGGCTGAAAGCTATCAGGCCGAGGCCGTTTTTCAAAGCGTATTTTTTAAGTCCGTTTTTCTCTATGGTTCTGTCAAATATGGAATATCTTATTTGGTTAATTACGAAAGGGCAATGAAGCTCTTTTAATATCTCCGCGGCTTTTGCCGTCGTTTCGGCGTCATAGTTGGAAATGCCGGCGTACAAAGCCTTGCCGGATTTAACGGCTTGGTCCAGCGCGCCCATAGTTTCTTCAAGCGGGGTTTCCTTGTCCATGCGGTGAGAGTAAAATATATCCACGTACTCAAGACCCATGCGTTTAAGGCTTTGGTCAAGGCTGGCAAGCAGATATTTGCGGCTGCCGTTGTCGCCGTAAGGGCCGGGCCACATCAAATATCCGGCTTTAGTGCTGATTATAAGTTCGTCGCGGTAAGGCTTTAAATCGCCGTTGATTATTTTACCGAAATTTTCTTCCGCCGAGCCGGGAACCGGGCCGTAATTGTTGGCAAGATCAAAATGCGTTATCCCGTTGTCAAAAGCCGTAAAACAAATGGCTTTCATATTGTCAAAATCGTCATTGGTGCCGAAATTGTGCCACAGCCCCAAAGAAACCGCCGGCAGTTTAAGCCCGCTAAACCCGCAGCGGTTGAACTTCATTTTTGAATATCTGCTTTCTTCAGCTTTGTACATGAACCCTCCGTTACAACAAATTTATCTCGTTTTTTGAACATTCTTCCCGCATACCTTCCGGCCATAAGGAGGCCTGAACCTCCCCTATATGAGCCTTGCCCAAAAGCAACATACACAAACGGCTTTGGCCTATGCCGCCGCCTATCGTAAGCGGCAGTTTGCCTTCCAAAATTAATTTATGGTAAAGATGTTTTTTACGCCCGGGGCAGCCTGCCGCATTAAGCTGCTTTTCCAAAGAATCCGCGTCCACGCGTATGCCCATGGAGGAAAGTTCAAAAGCGTCCTCAAGCACTTCATTATAGATAAGCAAATCGCCGTTTAAAGACCAATCGTCATAATCCGGCGCGCGGCCGTCATGGGGAAGTCCGTTTTTTAAAGGCCAGCCTATGCCGGATACGAACACCGTTTTATGTTCTTTGGTTACGGCCCTTTCCCTTTCTTTGGGGGTAAGCGCGGGGTATCTGGCTTCCAACTCGGCGGCGGAAATAAAATAAACTTCGCGGCTGATTTCGGTTTTTACGGCGGGATACTTCGCCTTAAGTTCCTGTAAGGTATCCGCCAAAACGCCGGTTATCTTTAGAACCGTTTCTTTAAGAGTATCCGCAGTGCGCCGTTCTTTATCGATTATAAGTTCCCAGTCCCATTGGTCTACGTAGACGGAATGAAGATTATCGGTTTCTTCGTCGCGGCGTATGGCGTTCATATCGGTATACAAGCCTTCGCCCGGAGCGAAAGAGTAAAGCTTAAGGGCCATGCGCTTCCATTTTGCCAAGGAGTGCACTATAACGGCTTTTACGCCGGTCTGTTTTAAATCAAAAGAAACGGGTCTTTCGACTCCGTTTAAATCGTCGTTTAGCCCGCTGGCCTCTTCAACAAAAAGCGGAGCCGACACCCTTTCCAAATTAAGCGCCGACGCCAGCTTGCGCTGGAATGTGTCTTTGATAAATTTTATCGCTCTTTGAGTTTGCCTTAAATCCGTAGAGCTTTTATAGTTTTCCGGGAGTATAAGTTTCTTCATTAATAAATTGTATAAAAAAGCCCGGCAAAAGTGGGGAAATTGACAAAAACCTCGTTTTTTGATATTTTTTTCTTAGGGAGAGCCTCATATAAAGTTTAATATGAGGTTTTTTTAATGCTTATAACAGATCTTTCCCAAAATCCCGCCGTAAACAAAAGCGTAAAACTGACGGAAATCGCCGCTTGCACCAACGGCAGAAGCGAATGCGTCAGCCTTTTGGCCACAGGCTCCGTCAGCGGCGGAGAAATAAAATTGCAGATAAGCCAAGACGACGCAAATTATTATCCGCTCACCGATGAAAACGGCGTTCAGATTATTTTAAAACCAAATACCCCTTTATACCTTAAATTCGCCAATTTGTATTTAAAGTGCGATTTAAGCGGCATTTCTTCCGACAATCTTAAAATAACGGTGCAGTAAAATGCGGACTTCCCTTATAACTTCCCTCAAAGGGAATTTAACCTTTAAGGCCGCACGCGGTTTTGTTCCAACGGACTTTAATTGGACAAAACCGGCTTCCTGGCCCGAACTGCGCCACATTACGCCGAAAGGATCTTTGGGGCTTCTCCTGAGCGACAAATATCCCGCTTTCGCCTTTTCGGCCGAAGCCGAAGGGGGGTATAAAGTTCTTCTTAACGGGGAGGACTTCGGCGTTTACACAAGCGGCGGGCAATGCGCGCTAAATATTGCCGATCTTCCCTCTTCCGCCGCGACGCTGGTCAGCTGCCCGGAAGCCCTTTCCGTATATGTTTTTACCGTGAGCCCGGTTAAAGAAAATGTGGAAATAAAAAACTTCAAATGCGAAAGAAGCTCCGATTCCGGAACGCAGGAACAAGGGCTTTTATGGCTCCACAGCGCGGTAAGCGGGCTGATGGAGAGAATTTCCGTATCGGATGACAATGACATTAAAAAAGTACGCAACAGGATTATTGAGGCCGTAACTTGCTCTCAAGAGGAAATAAAAGTAAAAGACGTTTACGGGGCGTTTAACGAGTGTTCCGCGCTTAAATACTGCGCTCCGCTGAACTATATGGATAAAGCTTCAAAAAATTACTGCACTTTCAGGAATTGCTCCAACTTGAAAAGGCTTATCTTCCGCAACTTCAAACCGCTGGATATGATAAATATGTTCGCGAATATGTCTTCCCTTGAAACGGCGGAGTTCGAAAATGCGGATTTTTCCGCCTTAACCAGCGCGATAGGTGCTTTTATTAACGCGGAAAGCCTGCAAATGTCCCGCTGGGACTTATCCGGCGCCGCGCAGCTTAAAAAGGTGGAATGCCGCGGAACCCGCCAAAAGCCGATACCCGGCTTTAAAGGGCTAAAAGTTTCATCTTCCGCGCCTTTTAAGGAAAGCGCGCCGCAAATAGACGTTTCCTATACGGGCATGGATAAAAACGCCGTTCTGGAGCTTTTTGACTCTCTGCCACAGGTTCAAAGCGGGCAGAAAATCAATATCGCAGGCACGCCCGCCTGCGAAACGCTTAGCGAAGAGGACTTGCAAACCGCCGTAAATAAAGGCTGGGAGGTGCTGCAATGATGTATCAGGCGACAGAAAACGAACAGGGGCTTTATTTTTGCCCTAAAGACGGCAAAAACTATGATTTGCTCTCATGCAATAAAGCAACCGGCCCCAAAGGCGTAAACGCCGGCTGGAAAGAGTACGAAACTCTAAAAAACGCCTTAAAAGGATTCAGACTTAAAGAAAAGAATCCCGAAAAAGTTTAAAGGCACAAAAAATCCCTCCTTAAAAGGGGGGATTTTTTATAATGTAAAATTTTAGGCCGCCGAAACCTTTTTAAAAACGGCTTCCGCGGCTTCTTTTAGCCTGTTCATGATTTTTTCAAAACCGCGGCCGCTTTTTGATATGGGATCGGGCATATCCTCTTCCAAGCCGAAAGCGTAATCCAAAAGAAGAAAGATTTTGTCGGCGTACTGCGGGAACTTATCCATAATAAGATCAAGCTGATCTTCCGTCATAACAAGCAGCAGATCCGCCCGTTCGACGTCTTCCCTGCCCAGCAAAGTGGAGCAATGCCCCTGCCAGGAGGCCCCGTTATCTTCCAAAAATTTTTTTATTTTGGAGGGGATCTCATAAGCGGGGGAAGCATAAACGCCCCTGGAAAAGGCTTTAAGATTACTCTTCCCGTTCTTTTCCGCGAGAGCGTTAAACAGCCTTTCAGCGGCGAAACTGCGGCATATATTGGCGTGACATATAAAACAAATATTCATAATATATTTCAATATATCAAATTTTTATACAATATTAATTAATATGGATCTGTTTTTTAAAGGTTTTTTAACCCTGCTTATATTGTTTGAGTTCTTAGCTTTCGCCGGAACCGCGCCGTGGGCTTTCGCCGTATTTCAGGGCGGGATTTTTATTTTGTCCGCTTTGATGTTATTTAGAAGAGGCGCGGCTGTTTCAAAACCTTTTAAGGCCGGCGGGTTCGGATTTCTCTTCCTGATATTTTACACTTTGCTTCAAGCCTGTTTTACAACCACTTTCATAGACCCCGTTCCGCCGTATCCTTCCACCATGATGAGGCTTTACACCTTAGAGCACGTTTCAATTTTTACGACGTGGCTTTGCCTCTTTTTCATAGGCGCGGATATAGCTAAGGATTTTAAAGCCTCAAGAAATATTTTATGGGTGTTTCTGCTGCCGGCGGTTGTTACGGCCGTTTTGAATATGGCTCTTCCCGGCGTATACCTTAAACTTCTTACCGGGATAAGCGAGGGCGTCGGCCCGTTTGTTAACCGCAATCACGGCGGATGTTTTTTGGCCGCCGCTTCAATACTCTGCGCGGCGTTGGCGGCTTCGCACTTCGCCTTAAAAGCGGAATATCTGCGGGAAAATAAAAAAAACGATTTCTACGCAAAACAGCTGATTTTAATTTTTCTTTTTCTCTTTTTGGCCCTTTCCGCCGTGTTTACGCGTTCAAGAGGGGCTATGACGGCATTGGCGGCGGGTATAACGGTTTATGCGGTTTGCCTTTCCTTTATATTTTTAAAAAACATTAAAATTAAAATCTGCGCGCTGCTCCTTATAGCCGCTTTGGGATTAAGCGGAGCCTTTGCCGTTTACTCCAATGAAGATAAAATAAACGCATTCGCGCAAAGAAGTTCTTCCGTTTCAACCGATATCAGGAAAGATTTATACCGTTCCGCCTTTGAAGCCTTAAAAGAAAGGCCCGTATTCGGCACAGGCGCAGGCGCATTGCCGGTTATGATAACAAATTACACTAAACCGCTTAACAGCTATATTGAACGCCTGCACAGCGATCCTTTGGAAATACTGCTGGGCGCGGGCATTGCCGGCTTCTTGCCGCCGCTCATCTGCGCCGCCGCGTTCATAATATTTCTTTTAGGCAGGATAAAAGCTCTGCCCGCAAAGAAACAAGCCCTTTTTACCGGCATTTTTTGCGCTTGCATATCATTTTGCATAAGTTCGGCGGTGGACTTTTCCTTGTTCATACCGGCCTGCGCCTCGCTCTTTTTCACCTCCGCGGGCCTCTTATGCGGGGTTACCTTTTGGCGGGAGGAATACTCCCGCATTAGCTTTAACGCATTTTTCAAAGCGGCCGTTTTATTATTTTTGGCGGCTTGTTTTTGGTTTTCGGCCCAAAAAGCGGCGGCGTGGCGTTTTCATCATTTCGCGGACGGATTTAAGTTTGAAAGAAAAACTCTTTACTATCAAAAAGCTTTGGCTTATTATCCTTCCCCGCGTTACGCCTTAAGCCTCGGCGTGGAATATTATAATAAAAGCTTGGACGCTTCCCTGCCGCCGGAACAAAGGGCCGAACTCAGGAAAAAAGCCTTTGATTTGGCGGAAACTTACCTAAAAAAATACCCGCGCGAAAAAGAACTTTCCAAACTATACATGAACGCTTTATAAACCTTTTATGTTACCTCTATATTTTGTAAAATATAGAGTATATGAAAACTTATAACATTATCGCCCTTTTATCAGTTGTTTTACTGCTTAACGCATGCGCCGGCGCGCAAAAAAACGCCGAAAGCGGCTTAACGGAAATTAATCCGCGCGAAGTGGCGCAAAATTTAAACGATTTAAAAGCTTCTTCCGATTATATTTTACAGCCCGGCGACCTTGTTGAAATACAGGTCTTTATGGAAGAAGATATGAAACGCACCCTGCGTATCGCCACAAACGGAACAATCACTTATCCGCTTGTCGGCAACGTTAAAATAGCCGGATATTCTTTATCCAAGGCGGAAGAAAAGCTCTCTTCGGCTTTAAAAACGTATATTAAAAAACCGCAGGTTTCCATGCTGATACAGGAATACGGAAATAAAACCGTATACGTATTGGGCCAAGTGCAAAAGCCGGCGGCCATACAAATCCCGCCGGAAAAGCCGCTTACCGTGCTTGAGGCCATAACTTCCGTAGGCGGATTTACCGATATCGCGGCGCTTTCAAAAGTAAGAGTGCTGCGTATGGAAAACGGCAAACAAACCGCAATAGACGTCGACGTAACCCAAATAACAAAACAAGGCAATAAATCTTTGGATATTCCGCTTATGCCGGGGGATGTCGTCTTTGTGCCCCAAAGTATGTTCTAGAGGATGATTATGCAAGAAGAATTAAACAATGAAGAGATAGTTTGTGTTTATTCGTTTGCAATATTAGTTAGTAATGAATTAAAGGAAAAGACTTTAGTTAAAGAATTATACAATGAGTTAAAGAATATTCCATATGATAATGGGTTTGTATTAAAATTCTCTAGTTTAATTAAGAAAAAACACCTAAAAGATGAATACGAATCTAATGATAAGAAGAAAAAACGTATTAAA
>NZ_CALGEO010000094.1:0-3412 GCF_937881865.1 Candidatus Proelusimicrobium excrementi | reverse complement strand
CTGAAATGATCAAAACCATGGCAGAAAAACCAATGATTTTTGCCATGGCAAATCCTGAGCCTGAAATTTATCCCGAAGAAGCCAAAGCCGCAGGCGTTGCTCTTTTGGAAGTCAAAGACACTTTAAAAGCTTTGCAGGGCTTGGCTTTGCATCACAGGCTTAAACATAATATAAAGATAGCGGCCGTAACCGGTTCCAACGGCAAGAGCACCACGAAACAAATGCTTTTGGCGATTTGCCAGCGCGCCGGAAAGACCTGCAACACCAAAGGCAATTTCAACAATCAAATAGGCGTGCCGCTTTCCATTTTGGAAATTACCGAGGAAGACAAATACGGCGTTTTTGAACTCGGCGCGTCGCATAAAGGCGATATCGACGAAATAGCCTCAATAGTGCGCCCCGATGTCGCGATAATAACAAACGTTTCGCCGGCGCATTTGGAATTTTTCGGAGATATGGAAACGGTCTATCAGACAAAGACTGAAATTATAAATTCCATAAACTCTTACGGCACGCTTATATATAATAATGACGATTCCATGCTCCGCCGCTTAAAAACCCGGTATGACGGAAGAAGCCTCAGCTTCGGTTTTTCGGCCGACGCCGATTTAAGAATAATCCCGGGGGAGAAATTCTCTTTCGGCTATAAAGGCGCGATTTTTAAATCCGACATAGCTCTTGAAAAGCACAATCAGTTAAACGCGGCGGCCGCCTGCGCCGGGGCGATAGCTTTAGGCCTTTTTAAAGATCAAATAGAGCAAGGTTTGGCCCTTTATACGCCTATGCCTTTAAGGCTGGAAGTTTATAAAAAAGGCGCGTCCACTTTTATTTTGGACTGCTACAACGCCAATCCGGCTTCCGTAAGCAATGCTTTGGAGATTCTGGCCGAACGCTCCAAAACGGAAGGCCCTGCGGCGGTTGTGCTGGGCGATATGCGGGAGCTCGGCGCGCAGTCGGCGTTTTATCATAAGCTGATAGCGGAAAAAATAAAAGAACTCGGTTTTAGCGATATTTATTTGGCTGGGCCGGAAATGAAAGCCGCCTATGAAGCTTTAAAAAATTTCGGCGTAGAGGCCGAGTATGCGGAGGACAAAAACGCTTTGCTGCCCTCATTAAAAAAACGCGCCGAAAAGGGCGGGCTTATCTTGATGAAAGCCTCCCGCGCTTTAAATTTTGAAGAACTGTTCGAGCAAATATAAGGAGAATCCATGTTTTACTATTTATCGCATTTAAAGGAAAGTCTAAGCGTATTTAACGTTTTCAATTACATCACTTTCCGCTGCGGCGCGGCGGTGCTGACGGGGCTTCTTATCAGTTTGCTGATAGCCCCTGCGGTTATAAGGAAGCTTCGTTCTTATAAAATCGGTCAGGTGCAAAGGAAAGACGGCCCGCAGAGTCATCTTTCCAAAAACGGCACGCCGACAATGGGCGGAATAATAATAATAATAAGTTTGCTTTCATCCGTGCTTTTGTGGGCGCGCTTGGATAACCGCTTCGTATGGCTGCTTTTGGTTGTGTCCGTTCTGCTTTCTTTCGTCGGGATTTTGGACGATTACACAAAGCTCGTCAAAAAGAACCCCAACGGCGCGCCGAGCTGGGTTAAATTGGTCGTTCAGATTATAACCGCCGTAGCTGTTGTGGGCTATTTGGGCGCATATCCGCCCAATCCGCTTTACCCGTACGTGCTGACCGTTCCTTATTTCAACGGCGCTTTTATGCTGTCTTTGGGCGGTTTCTATTTGGTTTTTGCCATGCTTATGATAATAGGCTCTTCCAACGCCACCAATCTTACGGACGGTTTGGACGGTTTGGCGGCCGGCAGCGTTATTTTCTGCGCGTGCGCTTACGCCGTCTTCGCTTATTTGGCCGGCAATATCGGGTTTGCTTCTTATCTTAAGATAATTTACGTCGCCGGCGGCGGGGAAATAGCGGTGTTTCTTTCCGCTCTTATCGGCGCGTGTATGGGCTTTTTGTGGTATAACGCCTATCCGGCGCAGGTGTTTATGGGCGATACGAGTTCGCTTTTCCTGGGCGGCGTTATAGCCACGGCGGCCATTTGTATAAAACAGGAACTCGTTTTGCCTATCGCCGGAGGCATATTTGTAATGGAAACGCTTTCGGTAATCATACAAATGGGATATTTCCGCCTTACCGGCGGCAAAAGATTTTTTAAAATGGCGCCTTTGCATCATCATTTCGAACTGAAAGGCGTGGCGGAACCTAAGGTTATAGTCAGGTTTTGGATAGTTGGTATAGTGCTTATGCTGATGGCTTTGGCCTCGCTTAAGATAAGGTAATTTATGCCGGGAATATTTTTGGAAAAAACAAATCTCGCCAGGCGGCGCGGACCCGTAAAAAAGAAAAGCGTTTTTCTGCCGCTTGATAAGCAGCTGCTTTCTTTTACGGCGATAATGATTATCGCCGGGCTGATATTTACGTATTCTTCCAGCGCGTTTGATTCGATGTCGTACTTCAAAAGGCAGATTGTTTTTGACGTTTTCGGCGTTTGCGCGATGTTGTTTCTGTCGCAGTATTATTCCGCTTTGCAAAAAAAATTCAGTTCCGTTTGGATGCTGTTTGCGGCCTGGATTCTTTTGATTTGGGCTTTGCTTCAGCCGGCCGCCGCCAACGTGCACAGATGGATAAATTTGGGCGTGTTTAACATACAGCCTTCGGAAATCGCAAAAATGGTGCTGATAATTTATTTGGCGGCGTATTTGGCCAAACTGCCGGAAAAACGCCGGGATAATATGCTGCTTATAACGCCGCTTGTCTATACGCTTATAACGCTTGCACTTATCGTAGCCGGCAAGGACTTGGGCATCCCCGCCCTTATGACGGCCATAGCTTTTGCAATGTTTTTTATAGCTGGCGCGCCGGTTTCCAAGTTGATTTACGTTTTTATAGCGGCGGTGCCGATTGTGATTATAGAAATTTACCGCCACCCTTACAGGCTTAAAAGGATAGCCTCTTTCTTAAACCCGGAAGAAGCCGCCGGCTCAATAGGATATCAGCTGGTGCACTCTTTTTACGCCATAGGTTCAGGCGGGTGGTTCGGCAAAGGATTTGGCGGATCGGATTTAAAACTGGAATATCTGCCCGCGGCCCATACGGATTTCATCTTCGCCATTATGTGCGAGGAAGTCGGCATGATAGGCGTATTTATGATTTTGGCCGCGTTTTTATGGCTTTTGATTCACGGTATACGCCTTGCCGTCAACGCCAAGGACACTTTTAATTCTTATTTAATGGCCGGGATAACGCTTTGCATAACATTGCAGGCTTTCGTCAATATGTGCGTGGCTACGGGCATAGCCCCCACAAAAGGTTTGCCGCTGCCTTTCTTTTCTTACGGCGGATCTTCGGTGGTGGTTACGCTGGCTATGATGGGCATATTGATGAACTTGGCCGC
>NZ_CALGEO010000093.1:0-2031 GCF_937881865.1 Candidatus Proelusimicrobium excrementi | reverse complement strand
CAGGCACCGAGATATTTCTCGAACCTACAATTGCAATTTTCATAAAAAACTCCGAATGGATATTTTTTGTATACTTAATTTAAGTATACTTACAACATTATACCACAAAATAATCTTAAAATATACTTATATTAAGATTTTTTGGAGATTTTTTATGAGAAACAAGAATAATAAGCACCTTGGAATTGAGATTGATCCTGAGCTTCATTATAAGCTCCACTATATATCAAAGTATTACGGCCGCTCCGCAAACGGAGAGATCCTTTATCTGATCAGGCAGGAAATAAAAGCCATTAAATCGACTAAGCAGATGATGCTTACGATGAAGATGATTTCCTCCGCGCGTATAAAAAAGGCCCAGCAGCAAATGGAAGACGGCCGCCCTTTCGCAAAAAAGATGGCCGTAATGATAGACAACTTGCGTAAGGATATACAAAATCCTTCAAGCGAGATTCACAATCTCCCCGCTTACCGCTTTTTTGACAACAGCTCCGCGGATAAAAACAGCGTCGGCCTGCTTTTAATTACGGCCGACAAAGGTTTGTGCGGGGCTTTCAACGCGGTGGCTTTAAGGGCGGCTTTAAAATGGGTAAGGGATAACAGCGACAAGGAAAAATATGTTTTTGTCGTCGGCAAAAAAGGGCGCGATTTTATGCGCCGCCTTAAAATACCCAAGCTGCATATCGCGGGGGAGCTTATCGGGATATTCCCGCGGGCTTCTTACGCGCACGCCGCAATGATTAAAGATACTTTTGCGGAACTCAGCCAAAAATATAATATCAGCACCGTTGATTTAATTTACAATGATTTTAAATCAATGGCTTCCCAAACGCTTGTAAGCAAGCGTTTCCTGCCTTTTGATTTCGACGAAGTCCCGGGGGAAGAAGACGTTTCAGATTTTATATTTGAGCCGAGTATGATGGAAATTTTCTTAACGCTTATACCGCGCTATTTAAGCTCCAGCATATACCGTTATTTACTGGAATCGCAGGCGGCGGAACTTGCGGCGCGCATGAACGCCATGGAAGCGGCCAGCAAGAACGCCGGCGAAATAGCGGATAATTTAAGCGTAAAACTTAATAAGGTAAGGCAGGCGACCATTACCAACGAAATTACGGAGATTGTAAGCGGCGCCAACGCCCTTAACAATTAAGAGGATTAATTATGAATAAAGGCACAGTAGTACAGGTTATCGGCCCGGCCGTTGACGTCCGCTTTGAAAGCGGAACCTTGCCGGCGATAAACAACGCTTTGAATATTACGGTCGACGAAAAAACAACCCTCGTCGCGGAAGTGTCCCAGCAGCTTGGGGATAATACGGTCCGCGCGGTGGCTTTAAGCTCCACCGACGGTCTTTCCCGCGGGGCTGAGGCCGTTGATACCGGCGCGCCTTTAATGGTGCCGGTGGGGGAAGCTTGCCTTGGCCGTCTTTTGAACGTGCTCGGCCAGCCGCAGGATCACAGAGGCCCGATTGAAACAAAAAATTACGCTTCAATCCATACGCCTCCGCCGTCTTTGGACGAACAGCAGACGACGCCGCATATTTTTGAAACCGGCATTAAGGTGCTTGACCTTATCGCCCCTTATATGAAGGGCGGAAAGGTGGGGCTTTTCGGCGGTGCGGGCGTAGGTAAGACCGTCGTTATCATGGAGCTTATCAACAACGTCGCTCGCCAGCACCACGGCAGTTCCGTTTTCGGCGGCGTGGGCGAACGTTCCCGCGAAGGCAATGACCTTTGGCTGGAAATGCAGGAAAGCAAACTCGCCGACGGTTCCACCGTATTGGATAAAACCGTTTTGGTTTACGGCCAGATGAACGAGCCGCCCGGCGCAAGGGCAAAAGTGGCTTTGACGGCCTTGACGGAAGCGGAATATTTCCGCGATCAAAAAGGGCAGGACGTTTTGCTGTTCCTTGATAATATTTTCCGTTACGTGCTGGCCAACTCGGAGGTTTCGGCTCTTCTCGGACGTATGCCTTCCGCCGTAGGTTATCAGCCTACTTTAAATACCGAAATCGGCGCTTTGCAGGAA
>NZ_CALGEO010000092.1:0-1676 GCF_937881865.1 Candidatus Proelusimicrobium excrementi | reverse complement strand
GAGACCTGCGAAATGGATAACGGAGTCGATCTTTTCGTTTTCAATTTCCACAAACTCGCTGCGCATACGGGCGTTGACGCGGGCGCGCTTACAGTCGGCGTATCCTTGGCCGACAGCGTAATCAACCTTGATAATAAAGCCGAAATCGGGCGCGAAAATATAATCGGCGCAGGGGACGTTAAACTTGCGGCGGAACAAAAAAAGGCCGAAACTTTGGCCGACGCTTTTGCCGCCAGCGGCGCTTTGATAGGCGGCGCGGGCGCGACGTCTTCCAGCAGGGTAAACGGATCCGTGTTGGCGAACATACGTTCAAAAAGCGATATAACTTCCGCCGGCGGAGTAACGTTTAAATCCAAATCTTACACCGATCAAACCTCTAAATCTACTTATTACGGCGGCGCGGTAATATCGGCGGGCGTAAACGAAGCCGACGTCGAGGCCGAAGTTGACGTTAAAACCGTTTTAAACGACGGCTTAAAGATTAACGCCGGCAGTTTTGAAGCTTCCTCGGACGGGGCCGATAAACTTTACGCAAAAGCTGTTTCCGGCAGCGGCGGCGCGCTTGCGGCTTCGGCGGCTTTGGTCCGTTCCGATAACAATTCCGTTTCAAAAGTTGAAATCGGGCAAACGGAAAAAGAAGACGCGGGAGCGGTTTTAAACAATAATATCAATGCGGATACGGTACTATTTAAAGCGGTGAACTCCACGTCGCAAGACAGCGAAGTCGACTCCAGAAATGGCGGTATTATACATGCGGGCGGGGCTTCCGCGCATAATAATTCCGATATGACCGTCGCAGTTGATTTTAAAGACAGAATCTCAGGCAAAACTTACGTAAAGGCTTCAGATTTTAAAGCCGAAGCTTTAAACAATTACGCCAAAAACTTGGTTGACGGGCAAAATGTTTACAGCGGCAGCGGCGGCGCGATTGAAGTGCCGATAACCGAAAGCATTACTAAGATAAACAATTATACGGACGTAACTTTCGGCGATAATACAAAAGTGGACGTAAGGGCAGATTCGGAAGGCAGCAGTTCCTTCTTAGTCAACGCGATAAACAATATTAAAGGCGACGACAAAGTGCTTTTAAAGAGCGGCGGGCTTGTAATCGTGCCTGTGGTTACTTCCGAAATAACCAACGATAACAATAAAGCCGCAATTATCGTGAAGTCCGCGGAACTAAACTCCGCAAATGATATCGTCTTCAACGCAAAAGCGGACGTAGACATATCGGCCGGTTCCGATCTTAACATTTACGGCGGAGTTTCCGTTGCGGCGGGCAAAAGCTTGGCCAAAACCAATGTTTTAAACGAGATTAATTTGCGTCAGGGCGCAAAGCTTTCTTCCGGCGGGGACGTATATTTTACTCTTTCCCAGCCCAAGACGGAAAGCGGCAGCGCATTTGACAATACCGGCAGATCTTATATAAAAGCTTCCGGCGTTACGAATGTTTGGAACGCCACGGCTTTGGCCTTTAACGCCGATTCCGCGGCCAAGGGCGATATTTACGTAAACAATAATGTAAACGTGGATTCCGGCGCGTCGGTGCGCAGCGGCAGAAACATTAATATCAACGGCGTTAAAGCTCTTACCTCCGCAACCGGTTTGTTGGATTTGACTTCTCCCTTGGGCGATTTGGCGGCAAGTTCCAAATCCACAAGCGTGAAAACCGAACA
>NZ_CALGEO010000091.1:0-4352 GCF_937881865.1 Candidatus Proelusimicrobium excrementi | reverse complement strand
AAAATTCTGCCAAATGTGTCCAAAAATGAGCGATTTTTCGGGTTTTAGGAAAGTGAGTAAAAATTGGGGATTTGTCGTCGAGAAATGATAAAAAAATACCCGCTCTTTTTCAGAACGGGCTTTTGCTTAAAAGTGCGCCCAACAGGAATCGAACTTGTATCCCCAGCTCCGCAGGCTGGTGCTCTATCCATTGAGCTATGGGCGCGTAAATCTACTGTCTTTCATCGGCTTGCCAAAAATCTAAGCCGCATTCCTAAGACATTAATATTCTACTAAATTAATAGGCTTTTTAGCCAGTATTTTAAATTTACGATTAAAATATTAACGTTTTCCGACGTGAAAATCAACACAAATCAATTTAATGCGGCCTAGGCGTTCGGCGATAAAAATCCCCCGGGTGCGCCGGGGGAGGTTAATCATAATTTTATTTACTGAAAAGCCGGCGTGTCAAAAATGCTTTGCAGGCATCTTCCGCTTACGCAGGCCGCTTTCGCTCCGCCGAAATAGCTTTTGGGGCAGCTGGAAACTTCCGGGCATTTTTCCGGTTCGCCGGTGATTCTTTTATATTCTTTTACAAGTTCTTTTTCGTATTGTTTATTTACAAAGTACGGCGCGTACGCTTCTTTGCAGCAGCTGGGGAACACTACCGCGCAGTCCGCGTCTTCCTGACAGCCCGAAAAGAGCTCTTGAATATCGCTCATGCTGTTGGCTTTTTCGGCTTCGGCGTCAGCTTCTTCGGCCTGATTTGCGCCTTGGGCGTTATCTTGCGGCAATACCGTTTCCTCTACGATAACTTCCGCGGCGACGGTTTCGCCTTGTTCCGCCGAGGGTTGTTTGCATGCGGCGGAAGCAAGCGTTAACGCCGCCAGTGCAAATATCATTAATTTTATATTCTTCATTTGTTAACTCCTGTTTTATATATCAATGTCTATGCCTACGGGCGCATGGTCGGAGCCCGTAACGTCGCTTAGTATATAAGCATTTTTTATAAGTTTTGAGGCCTTCTCGTCAACCATAAAATAATCCAGCCGCCAGCCTACGTTTCTGCTTCTTGCGGCGGTTTTGTAATCCCACCAGGTGTACTGTTTGCCCTGGCTGTTGAACATACGGAACGTATCAACCAGCCCCTCGCTGAAGAACTTATCCAGCCACGCCCTTTCGCAAGGCATAAAGCCGGTGGTATTTTGGTTCTCTTTGGGGTGTTCAAGGTCAATTTCCTTGTGGGCGGTGTTTACGTCCCCGCAGGTTATGACGTATTTTTGTTTTGAAAGTTTCTGACACATTTCCAAAAAGGCCGCGTAGAAACGCAATTTGTAATCAACTCTGTGCTCTCCGCGTCCTCCGTTTGGGAAATATACCGTAATAAAGTAGAACTCGGGATATTCCAAGCAGAGCAGACGGCCTTCCGCGTCAAATTCTTCGCTGCCCAGGGAGTCGCTTACGGCAAGCGGTTTTTGCTTTGTGTAAACGCCTACGCCGCTGTATCCTTTTTTTTGCGGCTTGGAAAAATACGCGTAATATCCGTCAATGTTTTTTATGTCTTCGGAAAGCTGTTCGGGCCAGGCTTTTGTTTCCTGCAGGCCGATTATATCGGGCGAGGTTTTAATAAGCCAGTCTTTAAAGCCCTTCTTTTCTACGGCTCTCAGTCCGTTGACGTTCCATGAAAGGAAAATTCTCTTCATAAGTGATATAATATCATTTTAAGGAACAATTTATGAGAAAAGGTAAATATTTTTTGACTTCCGAATCCGTTTCGGAAGGGCATCCCGATAAGGTGTGTGATCAGATTTCCGACGGCGTTTTGGACGCCATTTTAGCCAAAGACAAAACAGCCCGCGTCGCTTGCGAAACTTATATAACCCGCGGTTTGGTGGTAGTCGGAGGGGAGATAACGACGTCTACATGGGTCGACGTCGATAAAATCGCCCGCGACACGATAAAAAACATAGGTTATACGGACTCCAAATACGGATTTAACTATGCGACGTGCTCTGTAATTAACGTTATAGGCAAACAGTCGCCGGATATCAGCCAGGGCGTAAACGTCGGCGGAGCGGGGGACCAGGGCTTTATGGTCGGCTACGCCTGCCGCGAGACTAAGGAATATATGCCTTTGCCTTTACAGCTGGCGCATGAAATTTTGCTTAATCTTGCAGAACTCAGAAAATCCGGTAAACTTTCTTATGTCGGGCCTGATTCCAAATCCCAGGTTACCGTGGAGTATAAAGACGGCGTAGCGCAGCGCGTGGACACGGTTGTTCTTTCCACGCAGCATACGGAAGAGATTTTGGATAAATCCGGCAAAAAAATTACGGAAGAATCCAAACTTGAACTTATTGAAAAAGCCGTAAAACCCGTTATAGCCAGGTGGGCCGACGACAAGACCAAATATCTTATCAACCCGACGGGCAAGTTTGTGATAGGCGGCCCGCAGAGCGATACTGGTATGACGGGGCGCAAAATTATAGTTGATACTTACGGCGGGCGTACGGCGCACGGCGGCGGCGCATTCAGCGGCAAGGATCCGACAAAGGTGGATAGATCCGCCGCATATTTGGCCAGATATATTGCCAAAAACGTTGTGGCTTCTGGCTTGGCGGAGGAGTGCGAAGTGCAAATCGCCTACGCAATAGGCAAGGCGGAGCCGGTCGGTTTTTATTTGGATACGCTGGGCACGGGCAAAATAGCGGACGATAAACTTACTTCAATATGCAAGAAAGTTTTTAAAATGCCTCCGCGCGCCATAATCGATTATTTTAAATTACAGCGGCCGATATATCAAAAGACCGCTTCTTACGGGCATTTCGGGCGGGATATTTTCCCATGGGAAAAGACCGATAAAGCTAAAGCAATAGCCGCTTTAGCCAAGTAAATTCAAACTCCCCGATATCTTAAAATATCGGGGATAATTTTGTAAAGGGGTGTTGTTTTATGCGTTTTGTTCGGCTTATTTTAAGATTTTTGCTGTATCTCGCGGGCGCGGCCGCGCTTATACTTTTGGCGGCGGATTTATCTCTTCGCTGGCTCTTGCCTACGGACAGCGTTCAGGAGAAGATTTCTTCTTTAATAGCTTCCAAAACAAACGGGGAAGTTCAAATAAAGCGCGTAACGGCCGGGCTTACGGGGATTAACGCTGAGGGGCTTTCATTAAGTTTGCCCGAAGGCGGGGATATTGCGTCTATAGAGTCGCTTTCTTTGAAGGTTATGCCTCTTAAACTTATCAGGGGCGAGATAGATTTTAACCGTATTTTTATTGACGGCGTTAAAGTAAATATCATCAGGGATAAAAACGGCAAGTTTAATTTTGACGGGCTTTTTGCGGACGCCGCAGGCAATACTTCCGACGGGGAAGGAAATTCGGAAAGTTCTTCTTTCATAAAAGATTTGCGCGTAAAACGCTTCCAAATACGCAATGCGGAAGTTTCATACTTAGACGAATCCGCCGGGATTTCGGCCTCTTTAAACAATTTGTTTTTAGACGTTTACGATTTCAGTTTTGCCGCGCCTTTCCGCGTAAGCGTCAATGCGGAGGTTTCTTATAACGGCGGGGGGGTAAAAGCGGAGGCTTTGCCTTTCGGTTTTACATTGTATCCCGATTTAAATTTGTTAAAGCTGGAAGAGGCTTCTTCCGATATCCGCCTTCTGGTTGTAGAGCACGGCCCGGCCACTTTGCAGGCTTCCGGGTCCGTCAAAAATTTCATAAATCCGCAGGTCCGTCTAAAAATGAAGGGCACGGGTGTTTCGGATAAAATACTAAGCGGTTTTGCCGATACGCCGGAATTTACCATAGGGGACATCGACATAAACCTCGACGCTTCTTATAATACCGAAGCCGGCAAATTGCTTGTAAACATTTTTAACGTCAAGGCTTTGAACTCTTCCGTAGACGCGGGCGGGATAGTGCGCTTCGGTAAGGAACTTTCTTACGACGTCGACGTTAAAGCGGCGCTGTCTTTTGCGGAAATCGCAAAAACTTTTTCAATACTGTCGGAGTATCGCTTGAGCGGGACCGTCGACGCCGCTTTCAAAGCGGTCAATAATGATGTAAGCGGCAGTCTATCCGTTAAGCAGGCGGGTTTTTACTACTCGCATGCGGGGGCGTTCAGCGGGGTAAACCTGACTCTTGCCGTTAAAAGCCTTAAGGAAATATCCCTCAGCTCGCTTACGGGCAGGTTAAACGGATATCCTTTCCGCGCGGCTTTAAGTTATACGGAAAAAGCTTCATCCGGGGATGTTAATTTTAATCTTCAGGCCGATAAAATGCTTATTAAACTTAAAAAACAGCCTAAGCCCGCTTATGACCCGGATAAAGACCCTGTCATCGCCGGCGCGCCGGAAATATCACCCGAAGT
>NZ_CALGEO010000090.1:0-4326 GCF_937881865.1 Candidatus Proelusimicrobium excrementi | reverse complement strand
AGAGGATTTATTTTTTATAAACTCGATAGTAAATAAAATAATTTCAAAATTGGAGGAGTAGCTTATGAAATATTTTTTATCGTTTGCTCTTTTATGTATGTCTTTATTTGCTTTTTGCCAAGAGGGGGAAAATATCGCTCCGATTCAAAATGAATCCGGCGGAGAGCAGGCTTTAACAGAGTCTGCCCAAGTTTTGCCGGAAGAGCCTTCACTTGAGGAATTTTTAAAGCGTCAGGAAGAACTTTGGCTTCAGGAAAAGGCCGATTTAAAATCCGCGGAAGATTCTTCCCAAAGCGTAAGCCTGTCGCCGCCGTCGGTGCTGACTGAGGAAGTTCAACCCGCGGAGGAAGAGCAAAAATCTGTCAAGCCTGCCCCGGAATCTAAAAAAAACAATCAAACCGCCGCTCCGCGCAAAAAACGGGAAAGCGCTTCGGCCTCGATTCAGCCCGCTTCTGTTCCCGAAGCGGAAGTAATAAACTCGCCGGAGCAAAAACCATTGGAAGAATCCCCCACGGAAGGGAAAAACGACTGGCGCGCTCTTCTTAAAGGATGTGTTTTTGCCGTGCTTCTTGGCGCGGGCGTTTGGCTTCTGTCAAAGTACCAATAATATGTTAAAATAGTATTAATAACGTCGCAGACAGGAGCTTTTATGCCGAAAAATATTTTAGTAATCAATCCGGGTTCCACTTCCGACGATATCGGCTTCTACAGAGGTTTAAGGCCGTTTTTTGAAGTGAAACTTGAGTATTCGCCTAAAGATCTTGCCCCCTACGCGAACAGGAACGTGGCCGAAATGGCCCCGATGAAGAAAAATCTTATTTTATCCTATCTTAAAAAAAATCATATAGATTTGAAGGAAATAGATGTCGTTATAGGCAGAGGCGGCCTTACAAAACATACCGAAGGCGGCACTTTTTACGTTAATGACGCCATGCTGGCCGATTTAAAAAAAGGATATTTGGGCGTACATCCCTGCAATTTGGGCGGTATACTGGCCAAGGCTATCGCGGACGAAGCCGGCTGCCCCGCTTTGATAAGCGACCCGGAAGTCGTCAATGAAATGTGGCCCGAGGCCCAATATACCGGCATGCCGGAACTGCCCAGAATACCGATTTTCCACGCTTTAAGCCAAAGGCGCGTCGCCATACATACGGCAAAGCAGCTCGGCAAGAGATACGAGGACTGCCGTTTTGTCATAATGCACGCGGGCGGCGGTGTTACGTTTGGGCTTCATATAGGCGGCAGGGTGGTTGACGTAAACAACGGCCTTGACGGCGAAGGCCCGATGACGCCCCAGCGCACCGGCACTTTGCCGACGGGCAATTTTATGCGTCTTTGTTACAGCGGCAAATATACTCTGCCGGAAATGGCCCTTAAAGTAAAAGGGCACGGCGGCGTATGCGCCTATTGCGGCACGCATGACATTAAAGCGATAATGCGTTTTATAGAAACGGGCGAAAAGGAGGAAAACTCCCCCATAACCTGTACAAGGGAAAAGGCCAAAGAAGTAATAGACGCGATGATATACCAAATGTCCAAATACGCCGCTTACACTGCGGCCCCCGCGGAAGGCAAGCTTGACGCAGTCGTTCTTACCGGCGCGGTTATGTACAGCGAGTATATCAGGGAAACGCTTAAAAAGAAAGTATCTTGGCTTGCGCCCGTGTTCGTATATCCGGGCAGCGACGAAAAAGCCTCTTTGAAAGAAGCCGCCTTGCGCGCGCTTGAAAACCCTTCGTTAATTAAAGAGTATAAATAAGGAGATTAGAATGAAATTTAACAGCTTCTCAGAGCTTATTGATATGGTAAAAGGCCAATCCAACCGCGTAGTTGTGCCCGGCGCAAATAACGCCGAAGCCCTTACCGCGATTAAAATGGCCGATGACAAAGGTTTGATATCCGGCGGTATTTTGATAGGGCCGGTGGAGCTCGTCAAAAAAATGATGGCCGAAGTAGGGCTGGCCGAAGACAAATTCGAATTTATTGAATGCACCGACGTCCCGACCATGTGCAATTTGGCGGTGGAGCAAATCGCCAAAGGCAAAGGCGATTTCTTGGTAAAGGGCCTTGTCGATACAAAGTATTACATGAAAGCCATTTTAAATAAAGAAATGGGCCTTGTTCCCCAAGGCGCGCTTTTGACGCATTTCGTTTTATTCAAAACCGATAATTTCCATAAAATGTTCGCCGTTACGGATTCCGCTGTTTTAATCAGCCCCACCTTGGAACAGAAAGCAAAAACCATTAACAACGCCGTAAACGTTTTAAGAAAACTCGGCGTTGAAAGGCCGAAAGTCGCGGTAGTCTGCCCCGTGGAAAAAGTGAACGAAAAGATTCCCTCAACGGTTGACGCCCAGGCTTTGGTTCAAATGAACAAAGACGGCTTAATCCCCAACTGCGTGGTTGAAGGCCCTTATGATATGTATATAACCTTCTCCAAAGAGCGCGCGGCCGAAAAGGGCATCGCCAATGCGGAAGTTCCCGGCGACGCCGATCTTATCATCCTTCCCGATTTGGATGCGGCCAACCCGCTTTACAAAGCTTTGGCTTTCTTCGCCAAGGGCGTTGAAGCCGCCACGATTTTGGCCGGCCCGAACATCCCGGTAATCCTGCCTTCCAGGGCGGATCATCCGTCGGTAAAGCTTAACGCTATTGCGCTTTGCTCTTATCTTAAAGATCAGAAATAAAGTTTAAAGGGGGGCTTAACCGCCCCCTTTTATCAATAGGTAAAATGCCCGGTTTTTTTAAGAATATTATTGAATATATACAGTGCCACCCGCTTTTGCGGGACGTACTGCTTTATCTGCCGGTTTTTTTGATTGTCTGTATGTTGGTTTTGCACGGCGTCAACAAACATAAGGAGGCCGTCGAAGCAGCCAGCCGTCAGCAGGAACTTATTTTTAAAAAATTTGAGGGCAATTTAAAAAAGCATATTTCCGTTCCTTTGCAGGAAGCCGGCCTTTCCAAAGAAAAGAGCCTGCAAATAGTAAATAAATTGGATACGGTCCTTAAAATGAATCGCCTTGCTCCGCGCGACAGATACCTGCTTACTTTGGACGAAGAGGGCAATTTCAAAATGCTTGTGGTTACTAAAGATTTTTCCCGTTACTATGTGGCGCAAAGCGGGGAGGGGCTTGTAGCCGGTATTATGGATATCTCGGTGGAAACGCGTCAGCGTTTTGCAAAAGGCGATATCGATTACACTTTGTTTAACTCAATGCAGGCCGAGGGGCTTAAGCCTTCTTTCATATTGGATTTTACGGATATATTTTCCTGGGCGGTGGATTTTAATACGGAAACCAGAACGGGCGATAAATTTGCGATACTTTGGGAAGAAGATTACACCAAAGCCGGCGATACTTTAAACGAAAGAATTTTAGCCGCCTATTATGACGGAGGCGTTTCCGGCAAAAACTACGCAATACGTTTTGAGGACGAATTCTACGACGAAAACGGCAAATTTACCAAAAAGATGTTCTTAAAATCGCCGATAAGCGTCAGGGGCGTAAGGATATCTTCGCGTTTTTCCAAAGGGAGAATGCACCCCATTTTAAGGATAAGACGCCCGCATTTGGGCATTGATTACGCCGCGCCCTCCGGCACCCCGGTAGAGGCCGTTGCCGACGGAGTTGTGCGCTCCAAAGGGTGGAAAGGCGGATTTGGCAATTATATGGAAGTGTATCATCCCAACAATTATGTAACTTGTTACGGTCATTTAAAAGGTTACGCCAAAGGGATTGCCAACGGCGTTAAAGTCAAGCAGGGCCAGACTATAGCCTATGTCGGCTCGACGGGTCTTTCGACCGGGCCGCATTTGGATTTCAGAATAAGGCAGAACGGAAAATATTTTGATTTTCTTACTACCAAAAACAGAAGTTCGGCCTCGCGGGAAATTCCCTCTTCAAAAAAGGCGGAATTTAATAAAATAAAAGATAAGTATTTGGCCCTTCTTGAAAACGGCCAAATTGAAAGCGGCAAAAACTGATTTAAAAATTATTTGGTAAGGATAAAATTATGAAAAAAGTAAAACAATTTGATATCGCAGATGAAATATTTGATGAACATGAAGAAGATAAATATTTAATAAGAAAATATGTAAATAGTAATTTTAGAATAGAAGTTAATTCAGTAGATGAATTGATGCAATATGATTCTTTAGTAAAAAGTTATGTAGATAATGTTATTGCTAGTGGAGATATAAATAGAGTTAAAGATACTATTTCATTACTTCTTTTCAATGCTAGTGATGGTGATATGTATGACTTTAATCAAACTTTTGGTGGTACTAAAAAAATTGATATTTTAGTTAAAAAATTAGGTGATAGT
>NZ_CALGEO010000089.1:0-5472 GCF_937881865.1 Candidatus Proelusimicrobium excrementi | reverse complement strand
ATCTTTGATAACGTTCTCCGATTTTTGTTTGGCGTCGCTGGGGCTTAACGTGCCATAGCCTTCGGTTATGACTTCTCTTTTGCATCTCCTGATCCATTTCCACAAAGCGAAGTAAGAAAAGCCGCCGCCTTGTTTTAATTTAAGTCCGTTTAATGTAGAACAGGAAACGTTTCTGTCGTAGTTCAAACCGCATTTGCCGGCATATTGATCGGCATTATCGCGCATTGATTCGCACTGCTGAATCATGCCGTCTACGATTCCGTTCCAGGCCTGTCTTTTGGCGTACACGCGTGGGTGCAGCAACTTCCTGCAAGAACCGGGAGGATTGCCGTCATAAGAGGCTTCTTCAAAAAGTTGTTTCTTCATTTCTTTAAAGCTTTGCCCAAAGCTTTCCATTTTTGCTTTATGAGCCTTCTTTGCCGTGGAACAGGCGTTAATCGCCCCGCCGGCCTTATTTATAATATTTGAAGGCGCGTCCAAAGAGTTTAAAACTTTTTCCGTTTCTTCCCCCTCGGCGATCAAATCTTCGCTTTCAACTTCTCCGCCGTCCCAGGCGGCTTCCACCAGGTTTTTGGAAACGTCATTATATTTTTGGCTGGTAGCCATGCGGCTTAAATAATATACGCGGCCCATATCCTTGCCGGAATTACGGAACACATTTAACTGTCCGCTTCCGCCGATATTTGTTCTTACTCTGCTTGTTATGGCGTTTATACCGCCAAACGCGCCCAGCCTGCCGCCTTTTAATTTTTTAGCTTTATTATCCAAAGCTTGGAAATACATAAAATTTTCGTCGCTTCTGGCGGAACGGATTTTACCCTGTTCGCCGGAAGGTTTTATAAATTTAGATCTGTCGCTGCCGCTTAAAATCAATCTGCCGGAAGAATCCGTTTTAGTAATATTGCCTGCGGCGTAGGCGTCATCCAAAGCGACGTCCGAAAAAGGTTTTACGAAAGGCTGTCCGTAGTTATCTGCGCCTGCCGCTCCGCCGATAGTCGGCGCGACCGCACCGGCCCTGCCGTACCCTTCGGAAACGCCTATGCCTTCAGGATCGTCAATATCATAGCCTGAGGCCGAACCCGCAATGGAGGCATTCCAACGGCCGGTTTTTTCAAATTCTTTAAGGTAAGCCTGTTTTGCATCTAAAAGACGGTCGGAGCTTTGCGAACCGAAAGGCGAAAGCCCGCCGGAACTTTCATAAACCGAATATTGGCCGTTGCGGACGGAGACCAGCCTGCCCCCGCCCTCAACGCCAAAAGTATAAGCGGCGAAATCGGACAAAGTCAAATTACGCATAGATTCATCCGTAAGGCCGAATATATGAGCCATGCGCCCGAGCAGGGGTATTTCCGACATAGGCATAGTCATAGCCGTCAGCAGGAACATCAACAGTATTAAAATAACCGCCAATATTCCTTTTTTGTCTTTATAAAAAGGAGTCTTTTTATTTTTGTCCCTAACTATGTTTTTGTTTTTCATACCGATACCCTTTTTTAACTTTATCCTGTTTAAGCACTATCTCCTTGAGGAGGAAGACCTCAGGCTGGAAGTCTTCAATTTATTAATCTTAGTGCCGTTTTCTTTGCTTTCCGCCGAAGCGTTTGTATTGCGCCCGGCCGAAGAAGCCCTGCCCGTTTTGATATTTAAAGCTTCTTGCTGGGCTTGCCGCTGCGCCAGCTTTTCGGCTTCAGCCTTTTTAATGGCGTCCACGCGACGCTGATAATCGTTTACCTGAGAACCGTAATCAACGATTTCAAGCCCGTTATCCTGCTTTGCGCCGAATGTTCTCTCCGCTGATTTTAAGAACATTTCGGTACTGTCCGCCCTGTTCTGCTGGCCCGTCCTGTCTATGGGGATATAAATATCCCGCTTAGGACGGCGCGGCTCCCGCTGAGGCAAAAGCCCTTGGGCCTTAAGTTCGGCTTCAATTTGAGCTTTCTGTTTAGCTATATTAGCTTCTATAACCGCGCCGGAAATAATCCTGAAACCGAAACCTATTCCCAGCCCTACCAAAGAAGCTATAGCATATAGCTTTATATCAGCTTTTTTTAACATTGTTTTCCCCTATTAACAAGTTATTAATTAACGCCGAAGAAACCACCCAAACCGCTGAGCAGTGCCATACCGCCGCCCACTATCATTGCCATTTGGATTTTTCCTATTACCAATCCGGCCTTGGCTCCTTCCGCCGCACCGCTAGCCAATAAGCCCAAGAACGGCAATCCGCCAATCACAGCAGGCAACCAATATCTCATGTGGCCCCATGCACCGGGATCATTCAGTCCGGCTGTGCTCAAATGCTTAATTTGATTTACATACATTCCCATTAAGCCCATGCCCAAACCTATAATAACTGCCGCAAAAGCCGCCGCAACAACAGGGGCAATCCAAGATGCAATTAAACTTGATTTTAAGGCCATAACAAGACCTATACCTACTATAGCCAAAGCAGCGATTGTCATGACAGTCGCCATTATACCTTTTTTAGCGTCTGAAAGAGCATTTGAATCATTGGTAATATTATCTATACCTTTACCTATATTATTTTTATTCTTAATATTACTTGCTTCTCTTTCAAGGCTGGCCGCTTTTGTAGTTATAGGCGTGTCGCCGTTAATCTGTACCCCTTCAGTAACTTCGCCTGCTCCGTCAAAAGCCATGGAAGCTTGTTCAAAACCCTTTTCGGCATCACCGTATACCGAGCTTTTCCCTAAAGCGGAATATCTCTGCGCGGAAACAAGTTCCCCCATAGAGCTGGTAAAATATGCTTGGCCACTTCCGCCGCTTCCGTTTGCGCCGCCCCTGGAGTTACTGCCGCCCAAAGAGCCTACGCGCCCGTGTTTTGCACCGGCTACGCCGCTGATATTGCCGGCATTGGCATTGCCCATATTTACGGAAGGCACCGCCTGCTGGCCGGGCCTGTCGGAAGATACCGCACCGGGTATAGAACCCATATTGCGAACCCCGCCGGATGCGCCGGCGGAAATCCCGCCTTTGCCGGAGAAGCCTATCCTGTTGCTTCTGTTAAGTTTGTTAACCTGCGTTGCGGAAGCTCCGGCTTTTTCAAGCTGACCTTTTTCCGTACCGGCTTCTTCCCCTGCGGCCGCGCCGCCTTTACCCGCTTGCGCGTTTGCCGCGGCGGCGGTTGCATTAAATTGATTCATTACGGAGCTTAAATCAGGAGTGCCGCCCGCCGCTTCCGCGCCGGCTTCGGCCTCATAACCGGTATTGCTCATAGCCATAGGGTCGACCACGCCGCCTTCATAAGCGGAAGGTTTCTCCCCATAAGCAAATCTGCCTTTACCGGCATTACCCAAATAAGCTAAGGCCGTACCGCCTTCTCTTTCCGCTCTGGCCGCGGCTATTTGCGCTTCCAAAGCTTCTTTTGAGTAAGCGTCATAACCGCCCGCACTTGAGCCTACGGAAGCCGTATCGCCGCTGTACTGGCTTAAAACGCGGCCGGAGGCCCCTTTAGGCCCGTCGCTCATCAGGTTGGTGGCTACGCCTACGCCAACCGCAACAGTGGCTACGCCCAAAGCCGCGCCGAATATTACCGGCTTGGAAACAGCCCCTATTTTATTTAAGATATTTTTCATAACAGACTCCTTTTTGTATAAATACAAATTGATTTATAAAATTTAAAAAATCCCGCCCAGTAGTGCGCCGCCTAAAGTTTTTACCAAGTCCAGCACCTGCCCCATAACACAGCCCACATTTGCAAAAGGATCTTCGGCGCAGGTTTTCTCGGCTTTATCGTCAGCTTCTTTTTTAGCATCGTTAAGTTTACTATCCAAACCGGCCAATTCGTCGCTGTTGCCGGCCCGCTCCAATTTATCCCTTAAATCAGCTTCATTCACTTCAAGAACGCCGGCGTCTTTTTCAAGGTCACTTTCAAGCAGCTCTTTTCCCGCTTCCGTCGCGCCCTTTTGGAAAGCGTCCACGGCGTTCGCCGCCGCAGAATCCCTATTTTTTGCATTTGCCGCCGCCGCACTTGCCTGAGAAACCGTTTCGGGAATATCCTTTGGTCCCTGACAAGCTCCCGAAAGGAATATACCTGCTGTTGCGGATTCTACTGGACGGAGCTTCGGGTGCGCCTCAGTGAAGAAATCGTTTGTGTCCATTTGTGTTGTAAGCATTGTAGCAAGGGGACGGGCTGTCTTGTCGGGCTCAATAGCCGCCGCAAGTACAACCATATCAGCGTCAATATGAAGCTGTTCGTTTGAAAGCAAATCGGAAGCCTGAACGTCAATAGTGCCGTCAGCCTTTGGAGTTACCTTGCCTACCATACCCTTGATGTAGTGTACACCATATTGCTCAACGGCGCGGCGATAGAACTCGTCAAAATTCTTGCCGGGAGTACGAACATCTATATAGAATACATAAACCTCTGTATCAGGGTATTTCTCACGTATAAGCATAGCGTGCTTTGCGGTATACATACAGCAGATTTTGGAGCAGTAAGGCTTGCCCTTTTCGTCGTCACATCTTGAACCTACGCACTGAACAAATACAATAGTATGAGGGTGCTTCTTGTCAGAGGGACGAAGAAGCGTACCGCCGTTTGGTCCTGCCGCATTCATAAGTCTTTCCAGCTCAAGAGATGTTACAACATCGGGACACCAGCTGTATGCAAATTCATCGTATTTGTCAAGCTTAATGGGATTAAATCCTGTAGCAACCACGATCGCACCATATTTCTGCTCAACAAAGCGGTCAGTCTGCTTATAATCGATAGCACCCACGGAGCATACCTTGGAGCATACACCGCACTTACCGTTTTTAAGCATCATGCAGTAATTCGGGTCAATTGTAGCAACCTTGGGAACAGCCTGAGCAAAAGGAATATATACAGCCGTTCTGTTATCAAGTCCCATATTGAACTCGTTGGGAACTTTCTTCATGGGACACTTTTCTGTACAAAGTCCGCATCCCGTACATTTTGTTTCATCAACGAAACGTGCCTTTTTCTTGATTGTAACTGTGAAATTGCCAACAAATCCCTTTACATCGGCAATTTCGCTGAATGAGTGAATTGTAATCTTCTCATTCTGTGCAGCCTCAACCATTTTGGGAGTAAGTATACAAGCGGCACAGTCAAGAGTCGGAAAAGTCTTGTCAATCTGCGCCATTTTTCCGCCGATTGTAGGCTCTTTTTCAACAATATCAACTTCAAAGCCTGCCTCTGCAATGTCAAGAGCTGTCTGGATTCCCGCAATACCGCCGCCGATAACAAGAGCGCGCTTTACTACAGGGCTTTCACCTGCGGTAAGAGGTGTATTCAGATGAACCTTGGCAATTGCAGCTTTACCGAGAACAATAGCCTTATCGGTTGCAGATGCGATTTCCTTGTGAATCCATGAGCACTGCTCGCGGATATTTGCAATTTCAACCATATACGGATTAAGTCCTGCCGCAGCCGCTGTCTTGCGGAATGTAGCCTCGTGCATTCTTGGCGAGCAGGAGCATACAACA
>NZ_CALGEO010000088.1:0-3707 GCF_937881865.1 Candidatus Proelusimicrobium excrementi | reverse complement strand
GGTATAAAAATGATGAGCGATGGCTTGCAGAAAGCCGCCGGCAACCGTCTTAGAAAGATAATTTCCGGGGCAACCGGCAACAGATTTACTGCCACTTTTTCCGGCGTTTTGGTGACTTCAATTATACAATCCTCTTCCGCTACTACGGTAATGGTTGTGGGCTTTGCAAGCGCCGGGCTTTTGACTTTGACGCAGTCCTTGGGCGTAATCTTCGGCGCGAATATCGGCACCACTACTACGGCTTGGATTATCAGCTTGCTTGGTTTTAAAGTGGATATATCCCTTTTTGCCATGCCCATGATAGGCGTGGGGTTCTTCTCCCAGTTCGTAAACAAATGGCCTATAATCCGCCGCGTAGGTGAGGCTATGCTTGGTTTCGGCCTTTTGTTTTTAGGGCTTTCTCTTATCAAATCCGGCATACCTGATATACAGACTTCCTCCGCCGTCATGGAGTGGATTACAAAATTCCGCCCCGATACCATTTGGTCCCTGCTGGGCGTAATCGGCGTGGGAACCGTCCTTACGGTTCTATTCCAGTCTTCCAGCGCGGTAATGGCCGTAACGCTTACCTGCGCGGCCAAAGGCCTGATAGATTATCCTACGGCGTGCGCCTTGGTTTTGGGGGAAAATATCGGCACCACCATTACCGCCAATATCGCCGCGATAGGTGCGCCGAGCGCCGCCAAACGCGCCGCTTTGGGCCATATGATGTTCAATGTATTAGGCGTGATTTGGGCCGTAATTTTATTCCGTCCGCTTTTGGATTTTGTGGGCTGGATTATTCCGGGTTCCACCGAGGGTACAAGCCAGGAAGTCCTTTTGGTAAGCATACCTTATCACTTGGCGGCTTTCCATACCACTTTCAATATCATAAACACCTGCGTGATGCTGATTTTCATCAAACAGTTTGAAAAGCTTATAATGGCCATTATGCCTTTAAAACGCAGCGAGGAAGACCAAACCGATTTGGTGTATCTTAAAGCAGGTATAGCTGCCACGCCGGAACTTTTCCTGGAAGCCGCCCGCCGCGAGGTTGACAGAATGGCCGGATTGGTGGAAACTATAATAAGTAAAACTTTGCATGCGATAAAAACCGACTCCGAAAAGCTTTTTGAAAGATCGGTTGAGGACGTCCACGCGAAGGAAAAGGCCAGCGACGTTTTGGAGTATAAAATAAACGATTTTCTTAAAAATCTTACGCATGACCAGCTTTCACGCGATATGATCGCCGACGCCATGATGATGTTTGATCTTACGAACTATCTTGAAAAAATGGCCGATCACGGCGATAAAATAGCCATCCTGCTGAAAAAAGCCCGCCAGCTTAAAGCTTTTGAGGATCAGGACTATGAAAAGCTTGAAACAATCGGCCTGAAAGTGAAAAAGATTATTAAAGATACCCGCGTTACCATATTAAATTACAATATGAATAAGGAACGCGTCATGCAGCAGGCCTTGGAGCGTGAAAGAGAACTCAACGAGATGCGCCACGCTTTCAGGGAGGATAAGACGTCCCGCGATTTTACTCAGCAGCAGCTTTCGCCGGTTGCGGTTACGCTTTATACTGATATACTTACCAGCTTTGAAAAAATCGGCGATTACGCCCTTAACGTAGTGGAAACGACTACCGGCATAAGGGAAAAAATGTATAAAAACGGGGATAAGAACTTTAAAGCTTCCGTTCCCGCCAAAGACGGTGGCAGGAAACATTAATCCCGGAATTTGTTATGACCGATAAAAGAAATGATTTTACCGTAAATCCCGCGGTTTTGTTCAGGGATATAAAAGACGCGGCCGCGATGTTCTGGGCGGTGCTGAGGCGGCGTTATCCCATTCCGTGGCGCAGTTTGATTTGGAGTGCGCTTTTCTTGGCGTATTTTGTTATTCCGCTGGATATGATACCGGAAGCTTTTTTAGCTTTTTTGGGCTTCAGCGACGATTTGCTCTTTTTGGTTTTTGTGATAAATAAAATGAGGCCGGACATAGAAAGGTTCCGCGCTTTCAGGGATAGTAACAGGGGGAAAATAAACAATGAAGAAACTTATTAAAATATTGGCCGCTTTGGCGGCTGTCTTTGTTGTTTTGGTTGCGGGGGCTTTAATTACGCTTAAGATAATGTTTCCGTTTTCCAAATTGAAAACGATGGCGCAGGAATACGTGGCGCAGAATTATAACCGCGAAATAGATTTTAAGGACGTTTCGTTCAATCTTATAGGCGTTACGGTGGAGGATTTTAAATTCTCCGAAGAGGGCGGTTTTAAAGAAGGGGATTTTGTTTCCGCGGAAACGGCCGTGGTTAAGGTGGAGTTCGCTCCTCTTTTAAAAAAACAGATTAAAATCAAAACGATAGGCTTTGACGGAGTAAAAATCAACGTCGTTAAACTTAAAGACGGCAAATTCAACTTTGATTCTTTAATCCCGGCTTCCGCGGAGGAAGTTTCGCCCGAACCGCAGGAAGAAGAAATTGCTTCCGCGCCTTTGGCTATGGACCTTACCGCCAAAGACATTTATATAAAGAATTCCGACGTTATTTATAAAGATTTGCAAAACGGAACGGAATTTTCCGTAAAAGACGTAAACTTTTCCATAAAAGATTTCGATTATAATAATCCGTTCTCTTTTATGCTTTCTTTGAGCACCACAATAGATACGGGCGACATAAAACTTTCCCCGGTAACCGTTTCTTCCGAAGGGACGGCAAATATAGCCGGTATGGATTTGTCCAAGGCTTCCGCCGAGGTAAAAACTTTTGCGGTGGCTTATAAACATTTTAAAGTGGATATGGCCGGCGGCGTGGAAAATTTTGAACAGCCGAAAGCTTCCCTTAAAGGTACGATAAAAGGCGTGGACTCCAAATTGGTGGCGGAGTTCGTTTCGGCTGAAATGCCGGCGTTTTCCCTGCCAGTAATCAACATAGAGGCTGAAGCCGCGGCTGATTTAAACGCTTCAAAAGCGGAAGTTTCAAAATTTAACGTGGGTTTGGGTAAATCATATGTAAACACTTCGGCTTCGGCGGATTTTTCCAAGCCGGAGCTGAGCTTCTCCGCGGCTACGAAAATAAACGTAAATCTTTCCGATGTTTCTGATATCGCCAAGGATATGCTTGCGGAATTTAAATTAAAAGGCCTTATTACCGGCAATATAAAGACGGCGTCGGCTTCTCCCGCGCCTTCGGTAAAAGGCTCAATAGTTTTTAAGGATTTGGGCGCGTCCGTAATGGGCAAAATACTTTCCGCTCTCAACGGCACGGTTACGATAAATTCAATAAACGACGTAAAAACCAATGTCATTACGGGCGTTTTTGACAATTCCGATTTTAAAACGTCATTGGCTTATTCCAATAAAAATAAAATGGCCGTGGATTTTATGTTCAATATGGATAAATTCACTCTTGACGATATAGATTTTAACAAGCTTATGGCTTCCTCCGAAGAGGAAAAGCCTCAGGCTTCCGCCGATAAAGCCGAAGCGCAAACTTCTTCTTCCGATTTGAAAATGGACCCTATGGATATAAAAGCCGACGTGATTATCAAAAGGGTGGAAAACAATGTGTTTTCAACGGATAATCTTACTTTTAAGGCGAATATAAAAAATCTTGATTTGACAATGGCCAAAGCTTCCGGGACGATGTCCTTTTCCGCCTCAGACGGAGAAATACGGGATTTGGATAAAATTATCAACAGTTCCGTTTTCCTGAAAGTTATATT
>NZ_CALGEO010000087.1:0-4168 GCF_937881865.1 Candidatus Proelusimicrobium excrementi | reverse complement strand
TTTTTACAGTATTTTGTCTTTTCGCCTGCATAAGTTTAGGCTACGCAGAAAGCTGGTCAACAGCCGGAGCAACGCAGAATAAATATACGGCAAGCGGCTGCTCTTATACCACCCAAAGCAGAACCTGCTGCGCAACAACGGGGGCGTGGTCGGACTGGGGCGGAAGCTGCCCAAGCTGTTCATCAAGCCAATGCTGGGACGGGACTAAATGCGCGGATAAGGAAGCTGTAAGCCGCAGCTGCTTAGGGAATATAACAAATGCGCAGTCTGGCACGCAGACAAGAACGGCAACATGCACAAACGGGACTGGGTGGACTTACGGTGCTTGGACTGGCACTTGCACTTGTACAACCGGATACACTTGGAATAGCAGTACTAAAAGATGTATAAAAGCCTGCGATACATCCGCAGCCGAGTGGTGTAATAACTGCGGACTTACTTTCAATGTAAATACTTGCAGATGTTCATGCCCCGTAGGCTCAAGCTGGAATGGCAAATGGTGTGTAACAAAAAACGGTACGATATACGCCTGCAGATAATATTTTCCGGGCTAAATTCCCGGTTCTCAACTAACCGCCCCGGCTTCGGTTAAGAGGCCGGGGTTTTAGTTGTTCTGAGTAAAAAATTTTTCAGTAAAGCCTTTATAACTTTATCGGCAGTTTGCCTTTTGGTTCTATATTGCCTAAGATTATTTCCGCCGTGGCCTGCGCGCTTAATTTGTTTACGCCGTAAATTGCTATTACGTTTTTTGCCTGAGGGTAGGATTTGATGTCGTAAGGGCTCATTAAAGAAAGTAAAATTATATCCTTATCTTCTTTCAAAAGCTGTTCTATGGCCTTTTTTTGGCTGATAATCGGTTTATCGGCCCATTGCAGACTGCCGATTATAACCAAGTCCGCGTCCTTCATACATTTTTTTGCGCGGCGTATATCCACGTCTTTAGGGCGCATATGCGCGTTGTAATGTTCCACTTCCCAGCCTTTTTCCAAGAAAGGCGCGTTAATAATGGGCAGCTGGTCGGCAAAGCGTGAGGGAGAAAAGAATAAGGAACATAATTTCGGCGCGGCGGACGGGGCTTGTCCATTATCGTTTTTTGCGGTAAGTTCAGCTTGTGCGAAATCCGTTTTTTGTTTGTTTTTTGTATAAGGCAGAACGCCTTCTTCCGCGCGCACCACCGTTACGGCCTGTTCCGCTATTTTGCCGGCGTATACGTTAAACGCTTTTATGGAATCAAAAATATCGTCTGTGCGGCTCTCTTCGTTAAAAAGACCGAGTTTGACCTTTAAATCAAATATCTTTTTTGCGGCGTCGTTTATTCGGCTTTGGTCTATTTCCTTGCCGACTTTTTCCATAAGCTGTTTATGCGTCAGCTTGGGGTTTCTTTTGCTGGTAAGAATCATATCCACGCCGGAATTTAAAGCTTTTGTCGAAGCCTCTATTATATTGCTGCCTTTGGTCGCGCCTGCCATATCAAGGCTGTCGGATATAACTATGCCTTTAAAGCCGAGTTCTTTTTTTAGCAAATCATTTAGTATGACGGGGGAAAACGTGGCCGGATGTTCCGGGTCTATAAAATCGTAGACGATATGCGCCGTCATGATGCCCATTACGCCGTTGTCTATCGCGGTTTTAAAAGGCGGAAGATGCGTTTTGTAAAATTCTTCTTTAGTCATATTCAGGCGCGGCAAATCCAAGTGGGAATCGGTAACGGTTTCTCCGTGCCCCGGAAAGTGCTTTGCCACAGCCATAACTCCGCCTTTTTGAAGGCCGTTTATAAGTGCGCCGCCCATTTTCCCTACAATTTCCGTATCGGCCCCGAAGGATCGCACCCCTATAATCGGGTTGGCCGGGTTTATGTTTACGTCCACCACGGGGGCGAAGTTTATATGAACTCCTACGTTTTTAAGCTCCGCGGCGACTATATAAAACAGCGTCGCCGTATCTTCCGCGTTCTGCGCGGCGGCAAGCATCATATTTGTAGGTAAATACGGAAATCCCAGCGTTACCGGCGTATAGACCGTTCCGCCTTCATAATCTATTGAAATCAAAAGCGGTATTTTATGCGGGCTTTTTTGCGCCCAGCTTTGCAGTTTGTCTATAAGTTTTTTTGTCTGCTGCAGGGAGTAATTGCCCCATTGTATAAGCACTCCGCCTACAAGCCCTTTTTGTATTGCGTCTTTATATTTATCGGCGTTGTCTATATCTGTGGCTATTACAATGGTCTGCGCCAGTTTCGCCTGGATATCCAAACTTTTAAAGATGTCTTCGGGGGTTTTCGACTCCGGCTTTTGGGAATCGTCGGAAGTCGTTGATAAAGATTCTTTTGCCGGCTCCGGCGCGGCTTGCGACTGCGCGGTGATTTTTATCGCTTTGGGCTTTTGCGCGTCGGTAGTTACCGCTTGGTTCTGCGCGAAAATCGGCGCGGCTCCCAGCAGTAAAATAAGCGGCAGCGCGGTCAGCCTCATTTTTCGGCCTCTTTTAACGTGATTACAGGCAATTCGTTTTTGGTGCCGAGCCTCAAAGCGGGGCCCCAATAGAAAGCGCCGGAAGTTACATATAAATTGGTTTTGCCTTTTTTGTATAAGCCGTATAGATTTTTAAATCTTAAACCGGTCAGATATTTAAAAGGCCAAATTTGGCCGTTGTGAGTGTGTCCGCTTAACATTAAGTCTATTTTGTTATTTGCGGCTTCTTCCAAATATAAAGGGGTATGCGAAAGAAGCAAATTGTAATTGTTGTTTGAAACCGTACCCGCGCGGATTATTTCCTCAAAATACTGCGGCTTTATGCCGGAAGACAAAATGTCGTTTATCCCGACTATATTTATTTTTCCCGCCTGAACGGTTTTGTTTTGCAAGGGGGTTATGCCGGCCTCTCTGAACAAATCCATATTTTTCATAATTCCGCCGTAATACTCGTGATTGCCTGTTACGCCGAATTTGCCCAGTTTCGCTTTCATGTCCTTTACGTTTTCGACGAACAGCGGGGTGTATCTGCCGGTGTCTTCAAAAATATCGCCGGTAAAAAGGATTAAATCGGGCTCAAGCGCGTTTATTTGTTTTGTCAGTTTCGCCGCTCTTGACGGCGTAACCGTTGCGCCGAAATGAGTATCTGACACCTGCACTATTTTAATGCCGTCCGTGCCCGGCGTTTCGGTTGTGATTGTCAGTTCGGTTATTTCCGGCTCTTTTAGAGCACGGCTGACGCTGACGGACGTCAAAACGAAAGCGGCTAAAATAACCAAAGGTCCAAGTGAGAAAGTTATAGGATGCCCTATCAGCTTGAAGATTAACTGCAGAAGCATTGCCGCCATAACCGTAATGAAGTACAAAAACAGAACTCCCAGCCAAGACTGCGCCATAATCTGCAAAATATAAGTGAAGTCATTATGCACTTGATGAGGCACAATAAACGCGGCGAAGAAAAATAAAGTCATAAAAACCGGCAATATCTTTGCAAACAGATTGAAAGACAAAAACGGCGTGTTTAAGCAAGTCCACGCCACCGCCACATAATGCATCATAAAAACTATCATGAAAGCTGTAAATAAAAACATAATTTATACCTTTGAAACGAAAATCCCTTTCTTTTTATTTTTTGTTACGTTGGCGAAGGAAAATAATTTCCCGTTCATGGCGACGTATACGCCGTTCGGCAAAGACTGCGCAAAAGCCATGGCCGTAGCCAAATTGAATATTCCGTCGGAAGTGCCGAATTTATACGGTATCATTGCGCCGGTAAGTACGACGGTTTTGTTTTTTATCCTTGCGCCGAGGTACTGCGCCGTATATTCCATAGTGTCCGTGCCGTGCGTTATGACTATGCTGGTCTCTTTGGCGTTTTTGCAGGCTTTTGCGATTTCGGCCCTGTCTTTATCCGTCATAAAAAGGCTGTCTTTAAGCATAAGCTGGGTTATTGCAACGGGCAGGCGGCAGCGCCCCATTTTCAGCACTTCTTTGAGGTGAGTTCTGGTAAAAAACAACTCTCCCGTAAGTTCATTGTATTCTTTATCAAAAGTACCGCCTGTGGCTATAATTCTTACCGACATGGAAATCTCCTCGGTTGATATAAAAATTCCCTCAATAATAAGTATAATATATTTATAGAATAAATAAGAGGGTGTTGTTATGGATGAGAAGAATGTTTTCTCCCAAATGGATTTTGGTCC
>NZ_CALGEO010000086.1:0-5796 GCF_937881865.1 Candidatus Proelusimicrobium excrementi | reverse complement strand
ACAGTTGACTTGTTTTTTTTGATAAATTTTACCCATATCTCAGCCACTCCTGTTTTATCTATGCTTCTTTGCTCCTATATCTCGCTGTGGCGCTAATTCCTGCTTAAGGAGGCTATTTTCATTTATGAAAAAGCTCTTTTCTTCTGTTTTATCTTTCGTTTTTTTATTTAATTCTTTTATTCCGGCTTTTGCGGCCAATTGCAATTATGAAGGTATGCTTAAAAGCAGTTCAAATCCATCTTGGCTTTCTCCGGAATGTCTTATTGGTTTTACTTGCAAGTATATGAACAATGATGAGAATAGGGCAAAAAATAGAAAAATAGGCCACAATGGATATAATGCGTATTTAGCTAAAATGGACAAAATTTTGCACAGTACTGGAAATAATGCTGAACAGGATAAATTTCTTAACGCTGCTAATGTTTTTGTTGCCGCCTATGGCATAAACAATGATAAAAAAGTATTGCTAAAATCTGGCGAATGGGTATTGCGTCCTGTTAGTAAAGAAGATATAGAACGGGCAATAAATATAGTTAACCAGGCTTGCTCAAAGAACGGTGAAGACAAGTTTATTGATGCACTTAATCAAGAAAAACAAAGAGCAGATTCTGGGCAAAGAAAGGCTTTTATACCGGATTTAAAATATATAAATGCGGAAATCATGTGTCCTTCTGAGGGTACGGGCGGAGAACCTTGCAAAGATATGAAGGAATTTGAAGCTTTACTGAAAAGTAAGATTAAAGAGGTGTACGCTCAAGGCAAACATTGCAGAGAATCCGGCGATTGCGATTTTGATATACATAAAGTTGTCCAGAATATGCTGGCTAAAAGCGATAGTAAAAAATGCGATGATAAGTTCTATCTTACCAATCAAAATTTACGTTATTTATTTCTTGTATATGCCGCTTTGATTAATAATAGTTTTGGAGATATAAACCAACTGCGTCATTATATCAACGGAAATTATCCCCAGCGCGTCAAGGCCGCCGCAGCAAATGCGGCGATGGCTTTTTCCAAATACACTCTTAATGTTAATGAGGGCGTGAAAAAACTCAATACCATGCCTGGAACTTTTGATTACAATACCCAACAAAGGGAGATTATCGCCGCGGAAGTTTCTTTAGAGTATATGCGTTTTGGCCTAAGCGAAGCCGGCTATAAGTTATATAAACAAAACATTGACAGAGTAATAGAAGGGTATGATAAATCGGAACTTGTGATAGTTGACCAAAATGGCAATATATTACAAAAGGCCTCAATGCCGGCTTTCGCGGCAGCTATGGTGCAGGGGGCGTCCGGAGGAATGTCTAATAGCGGAATAGCTATTGAGATTTCCAAGTATGGCAGCGCTATTATCAGACATTTAAAAACCCCTGTTACTATTGATTTAAGCAAAATCGGGACATTAGCCCGCGGCGCGGTTGTAATTGAAAGTTCTGCCGTCGGCGTTTTACTGGGTGCCCTTGCAATACCGGCGGCTACGATATATGAACTAAATAATGCTTTTGCCGGCAGTTATTTAAGAGCTAAGAAAGATTCCGTAAATAAATATATGTCTCAATTAATAGACGGATCAACGACTGCTTTGAGCAATTTCGAATATGTTTATTCCCGAGATATCCCTATCGGGGTTATGGAAATGTTTTAACGGCGGCACAACTCTAACCTCCTCCGGCGGTACTACAATTCGTATCGGCACCGATGAAATGGCACCGGGTACAAGCAGGGGGGAGCCTAATACACATTTACATTTTGAAGAAATACAATACTTTAAAGACACTCAGCCTTATATATGCAATCACGCCGTCTATTTTCTCATGCCTCCGGCTGGGAACAAAAATATAAATGTTGGGCATTATTTAGAAATGCTTTGGAAAATATTTTATTGATGTTTTTGCTTGCTTGTATATTTTGGGGGACCCCGCGTCTTTTAGGCGCGGGGTTTCAGACGTAAATGCGCTGATAGTGTTTTATTCTAAATTCCTTTATGAAAGGGCTTTAAATTGCTAAAATAAAAATAATATCCAAGGAGTATATTTATATGGCAATTAACGATAAACTTCCACCCCAGGCTTTAGACGCAGAAATGGCCGTTTTGGGTTCCATGATGATAGAAGCCGAAGCTTTGGAACGGGCTTTTGACATTTTAAAACCTGAACATTTTTACAAAAATGCTCATCAAAAGATTTTTAACGCTATGGCATCTTTGATGTCCAAGAACCAAGCCGTAGATTTGATAACCATTACCGAAGAACTTAAAAGACAGGGCTTTTTGGCCGAAATCGGCGGGGAGCGTTACCTTTCCGAGCTTATGGGGAAAGTTTCCACCGCGGCGCACGTAGAGCATTACGCAAAAATGGAGCTTATAAATATTTCCACTTCAACCGTTGAGGAATGTTATAAAAATCCCGATGACCCTACAAGCCTTATTGACGAGGCCCAGGGCAAACTTTTTAAACTTAACCAGCAAAGGGAACTTAAGGGGTTTGTGTCTTCAAAGGAACTTTCCGGCGAAGTCATGCAGATGATAGAAAAGCTTATCGTCGACAAAAATCCTATAAAAGGCGTTCCCACCGGCTTTACAAAGTTTGATTTAAAAACCGGCGGTTTAAGGAAGTCCGATTTGATTATTCTTGCCGCGCGTCCTTCTCAGGGTAAGACGGCAATGGCCTTAAATATAGCCCATTATGCCGCCGTGCACGCAAAAGTGCCGGTGGCGATATTTTCCCTGGAAATGAGCCGCCACTCCATTTATCAAAGAATGGTGTGTTCCGCCGCAATGGCTGATTTGCATCAGGTAAGCACAGGTATGTTTAAAAAAGAACGCTGGCGCGAACTTGCAAGGGAAATACAAAGGCTTGGCGAAGCGCCGATGTTTATTGACGATACCCCGGCCTTAACCATTACCGATATACGCGTGCGTTCAAGAAGGCTTGCCAGCGAACTTAAAAAACAGGGCAAGGAACTCGGCCTTATAATGATAGACTATATAGGCCTTATACGCGGCGGCGGGAAAAAGGCGGAATCGCGTCAGCAGGAAGTTTCCGAAATTTCAAGAATGCTTAAAGAGCTTGCCCGTAACCTTGAGGTGCCGGTATTGGCGCTTTCCCAGCTTAACAGAAAGACTGAAGACAAAACCCGCACCAGCAACAGGCCTCAGCTTTCGGACTTGAGGGAATCAGGCTCAATAGAGCAAGACGCCGACGTCGTAGCTTTGATACACCGCGAAGGTTATTATAAAAGGGATGATCCCAGCCTTGAACGCGACGCCACTCTTATCATCGCCAAACAACGCAACGGCCCGGTGGGCGACGTTAAACTGAACTGGTACAGCGAATACACTTTATTTGCCAACCCCGCGCCCGAAAATGTAGAAGTTGCGCCGGAGGCCGCGCCGGTATGATGACGGATATGCCTCTTTTGCGCCCTACTTACGCCGCGATCAGCTTAAAAGCGTTGGCTTTCAACCTTGGCAAAGCGCGGGCGGAACTTAATGCCCGAGGGCGCGAAAACTGTAAAATAATGCTTCTTGTAAAAGCCAACGCATACGGACACGGGGCGGAGTTGGTTTCCGCTTTCGCGCAGAAAGAAAAACTTTGCGACGCTTTCGGCGTTGCTTCCATAGAAGAGGGCATAATTTTAAGGCAAAATGGGATAACTCTGCCGATATTGGTTTTGGGGAGCGTTTATCCTTTTGACTGTTTTGAATACGCTTTAAAATACGGCCTTTCGGTAGCGGTGGCAAGCGTTCGCGCGGCCAAATATATAACCGAGCTTTCGGCAAAACTTAAGATTACGGCAAAATGCCACGTCAAGCAGGAAACTGGTATGGGCCGCATAGGCAGCCGCCGCCCGGCCGCTTTGGAAATTTTAAAAATTTTAAATCAGGGCGAGTATGTAAAAACAGAAGGGACTTTCAGCCACTTTTCCAGCGCGGACGGCAGCGAAGAGTATACTCGTATGCAGTTGGGCTATTTTAAAGATTTGCTTTGCGAGGCCGCCGCGCAGGGGCTTAAAGTCGGTTCGGCTCATATATCGGCCAGCAGCGGTTTTTTAAATTATAAAGACGCCTGTTTTGATATGGTGCGCCTCGGCCATTTGGCTTACGGTTTGGAAGAAGGCTATAAGCCGGTTTTGTCTTTAAAATCCAAAATAGTTTTTATAAAAGACGTTCGCGCAGGCGCGGCGATAAGCTACGGCCGTACTTTTAAGTGCGCGCGGCCTTCCAAAATTGCGACTATACCTTTAGGCTACGGCGACGGATTTCACAGGGTTTTATCCAATAAAGCAAAAGTTTTGATACATGGGAGGCCGTGCCCTCTTATCGGTAATATAACCATGGATATGCTTATGGCCGATATTACGGAACTGGGGGATATCCCCGTCGGCAGCGAAGCCGTTTTTATAGGCCGTCAAGGTTCTGAAGAAATTACTGCCGCACAGGTTGCCGCCGCGGCCGGAACTATAGATTATGAAGTTTTAACCTCCATAACGGCCAGAGTGCCCAGAAAGGCGGAAGACTGATGTTTAAAAGTTTAGGAAGATTCGTATTAAACGCTTTAACTCAAATAGGGCAGGCTTCAAGCTTGGTCTACTCTTCCGTATTTTGGCTTTTCAGAGCCCCTCTTGAGTTTGCCCAAACCATGCAGCAGACCGTCAAAATAGGCGTGGAATCCATGATAGTGGCTACGCTTACCAGCCTTTTTACCGGCATGGTTTTGGCTTTGCAGGCCGGCACGACGATGCAAAGTATTTTAAGCGAACCGATTTATATAGGCACATTGGTGGGATTTTCATTGGTAAGGGAACTCGGGCCGGTATTGACGGCTTTTGTCGTGGCCGGGCGCGCCGGCGCGGCCGTTACGGCGGAAATAGGCACCATGCGCGTAACCGAGCAGATAGACGCTTTGCATACTTTGGGCACCGATCCCATACGTTACTTGGTTATACCAAGGCTTATAGCTTTTACTTTGGCTATACCGATACTTACTTTGTTTGCAAATGTTACGGGTATGTTCGGCGGATATTTGGTAAGCGTTTACGGTTTGGGCGTTTCCTCCTATACTTATCTTGAAGACATAACCACTTTTATCGGCGTGGACGATTTAATGCACGGGTTTATAAAGTCTGTTTTCTTTGCTTTTATGATAGGCGTAGTCTGCTGTTATAAAGGGCTTTATACCAGGGGCGGCGCGGAAGGCGTCGGCAAATCAACCACGCAGGCCGTAGTCGTAAGCATGGTGATGATTTTGGTTTTGGATTATTTCTTTACTGCGATTTTAAACGCTTTGGGTATATAGATGATAAAGATAAAGGATTTGAAAAAATATTTCGGCAGCAAGCATATCCTGCGCGGTGTCAACCTTGACATAAAAGACGGAGAGGTTACCACTATAATAGGCGGCAGCGGCACCGGCAAAAGCACATTGATAAAGTGCATAATCCGCCTGCTGGAGCCGGACGGCGGGGAAATACTCGTCAACGGCAAGGACATTACCCATGTCACCGGCAAGGAACTGCGCGCCGCCCGCGAAAAGCTGCAGATCGTGTTTCAGGACCCCTATTCCTCTCTGAATCCCAGACTGCGTATTGAGTCCACCATCATGGAGCCTTTGAAGCAGTCCGGCCGGTTTAAGAACAAGGAAGAGATGAAGGCCGAGGCCAACCGCCTGATGGAGCTGGTGGGCATCGATAAGCGGATGATGCACGCCTATCCCCATGAACTGGACGGCGGCCGTCGCCAGAGAATCGGGATCGCAAGAGCTCTGTCTTTGGGCCCGAAGATGATCGTATGTG
>NZ_CALGEO010000085.1:0-10232 GCF_937881865.1 Candidatus Proelusimicrobium excrementi | reverse complement strand
GAAGCTTATTTTGAGCATTTTGGAAATGCGCCGCTTTATAGAAAGCTACAAGCCTGCGGTTTGCATAGGCATGGGGGGATATATTTCATTCCCGCTGATATTTACCGCTCATTTTATGGGCGTTAAGACTGCCGTGCACGATTCCAATTCTAAAATAGGTTTGGCGAATAAAGTTTGTTCAAAGTTTACGGATATGTTCCTTTTGGGGCTGCCCGTGGATAAAAAAATAAAAAATTCCTATTTGGTAGGCACTCCGATAAGGGAGGAGTTCCGCCTGAAAGCTTCCGTCGAAGAGCAAAATTATTGGACTTTCGTTACGGATTTCTCAATAAACGTTCTTATATTCGGCGGCAGCGGCGGCGCGCGCGCTTTAAGTATCGCCGCGGCCAAGACCGCAAAAGATATGCTCGGCAAAACCAAAAGGCTTCACTTCCTTCATATTACGGGCACAAGGGATTATGAAGAAATTAAAAACATATACGGCGATACCGAACACGTAGAACTTATCCCTTACGCGGAAGATATCCACGCCCTGATGAAAGCCGCGCATATAGTTATATCGCGCGCGGGGGCCAGTTCTCTGGCGGAAATTTATTCCATGGCGAAGCCCGCTATAGTGGTTCCTTTCCCTTACGCCAGCGACGATCACCAATATTGCAACGCAAAAATATTCGCCGATAAGGGCTGTATAAAACTTATTAAAGAAGGCCCAAATCTCGCGGAGGATCTTGACCATGCTCTTAGAGAGCTTTTGGCTTCGCCCAAAACGCTTAAGGAAATGTCTGCCAACTTCGGCAATTTGGTTTTGCCCAGCCCTTTAAAAGCGGCGGGGCGCATTGCTGATATGGCGGAAGCTTTGGCCGGGGCCCGTCTTAATAATTTTTAATTTTCCTCTTCTCGGCGGCGTTCGGGGATTTGCGTTTTAGCGGTACTCCGCCTTTTTGTATAATATAGACAATGTTAAGCACCATACTGTTTATATTTGTTGCTCTTATAATCATAGTCCTTAACGGGTTTTTCGTTTTGGGCGAATTTTCTTTGGTTAAAGTGCGCGGCACCCGTTTGGCAGAGCTTGCCCGCAACGGCGGCTATAAGGAAAAACTGGCTCTTCAGGCCCATGAACAGATAGATAATTATCTCTCTTCCATACAAATAGCCATTACCATGACCAGTTTGGCTTTGGGCTGGGTGGGCGAACCTTCCGTCGGCAAACTTTTGGGCTGGGCCTTGCCTTGGCTTGTTCCGTTCCTGCCGGATGCGGCTTTGTATACGGTTTCTTTCGTGCTTTCCTTCCTGATAATTACGTCTTTGCACGTCGTTTACGGGGAGCAGGTTCCTAAGCTCTTTTCCATAAAATATCCGGAAAAGACTCTTCTTTGGTGTATCGTTCCGCTGCATTATTTTTATGTAATAACAAAAGTCTTCAGGAAGATTCTCGTCGTCGTCGCTTATAAGAGCTTGCAAATCGCGGGGATTAATCCCCACGTGGAAGAAGCTCCTTTAAGCCAAGAAGAGCTTAGAATGATGTTCTCAAAATCGCAGGAGGGCGGCAAGTTTTCTTTAAGAAGGCTTATGATGTTTGAAAATCTTTTTGATTTCGAGCAGGTTCTCGTTAAAGAAATAATGACGTCCAAAGATAAAATTTCCGCTTTAAAAAAGTCCAATTCCTGGCCGGAAAATTTGGCGATTATCAAAAAGCGCAAATATTCGCGCTATCCTCTTTACGAAGCCTCTATAGACGACGCCAAGGATTATGTTCTTATAAAGGAAATGTCTTTGGACGCTTTAAGCGAACATTCCGATCAGCCTATTGAGGAAAAATATACTTATCCCCTTTTAACTTTGGACGAAAACACCCCGGTCGAAGCCGCACTGAGGGAGTTCCAAACAAAAAGAAAGCATCAGGCTTTGGTAAAGAACGCCAAGGGGGAAGTAGTCGGTTTGCTTACTTTGGAAGACGTACTGGAAGAACTCGTCGGCGAAATCCGCGACGAATACGAAAAGCCCAATACTTACCGCTTAAGCAATTTCTTTATGCCGGCGGCTTCCATAATAAACATAAAAGCGGCCGATAAATTTGAAGCTTTCGACCGTCTTTTAAACGCTATGTACGCCCAGCGGCCGATATTTTCCAAACAGCAGGCGGGGGAGTTTATCGTCAACAGGGAAAAGCTTATGTCCTGCGTGTTTGCAAAAGGTATAGCCATTCCTCACGCCAGGGTGGCCTCTTTAAGCGAGCCTATGGTCTGCGTGGGAACTTCAAGAAAAGGCATAGAGTTTGAGCCGGGTAACAACGTCAAAATAATTTTTCTTGTTTTAACCCCTTTTAAAGAGCCTGCGGCCCAGCTTAAGATTTTGGCCGAGCTGGCGGCAATATCTTCCAACAAAGTAATGAAAGAGCATATCTTAAAAGCTTCCAGCCCCGCCGAAGTGGCCGAAATCTTTTTGGCTTTTGAGAACACCGTCCCGGATTAATGCTTTTCCGTATTTTTGCCGCCGCCTGTTTTTATGGGGAAGCTTCGGCATAAAATGTTATAATTTAATATTATGTCTTTTGTTTCGCCTTTACAGGCTTTGTGGGCGTCCGTTTTTATAACGGCGGTATACCCGGTGGCGGGCAAATTCGCCGTAGGTTACGTGTCGGCCCCGGCGATACTCGTACTCGGCACTTTGGGAACAGTCCTTTTATATTTGCCGTGGCTGTTTAAAAATAATTTGTGGGGGGAGCTTTTCCGCAGAGATTTGATTATAAAATTCGCCGCGGTGGGCTTATTCGGCACGGCTTTGCCGTTTTTGCTGATTTTTATAGCCTTAAATTACACCACCCCGGCAAATTCGGCGATATTAAATCAGACGGAAGTGATTTATTCCTTGTTCCTGTCGGCTTTGTTTTTGAAGGAATATCCTTCCCGCAGGCAGCTAACCGGTACGGCTTTGGTTGTTTGCGGCGTCGTAATGCTTTTGCTGGGGGAAGGCTTCAGCGTAAAGCTTAAAGGCGATTTGATAATTTTGGCGACGGTGTGGATGTTTCAGCTGTCGCATATAGCGGCAAAGAAGCTTCCGCGCGATACGCCCGACAGCCTTATAGTTTGTGCAAGGGCTTTATTCGGTTTTTTGTGGACTTTGCCCCTGGCCGCGGCTATGGCTTTTTTCGGGGTTTCTTTTTATTGCAAAGCCTCTTTAAGAAGCGCGCTTATATTGCTTTTTATAGCGGTTTTCAATAATCTTATAGGCAATATATTTTGGTATAAAGCCATAAGGAATATGCCGCTGGCCAAAGCCACGGCGGTAATGTTGGCGTACCCGGTGTTTACTTATATTATTTCCGTTTGCGCCGGTTTTGACAAATTCAGTTTGATGCAGATTTTCGGCCTTGCGCTTGCTATGGGCGGGGCCTATATGGTAACAAATACTATCAGGAAGGAAAACTAAAAATGAAACTTGTACTCTTTGATATAGACGGTACCCTTTTAAACACCGGCGCGTTCGGCGTCAAATCTTTGGAGAAAGCCGCAGAAAATATTACCGGCAAGAAGCCTAAATACGATTTAACTAAATTTATAGGTATGTCTGATAAACATAACTTCGCTTATATGTATTCCTGCGCCGCCGGCAAAGCGCCTTCGGCCAAACAGCTGGAAGCCGTCAAAGAGGAATATCTTTCCCTTCTGCCGTCGGAACTTGCCGCTCTTAAGAAAAACAAAAAATACAAAGCCGCTTCCGGCGTTGAAAAATTTATAAAAACTTTGTTGTCCTTCCCGGACGTTAAATTGGCTTTGGCCACCGGCAACGTGGAAGAAGCGGCCAAAATAAAATTGGCTCCGGCGGGGCTTGATAAATATTTCGTTACTGGCGGTTTCGGCTGGGACGGCGCGGAAAGAACGGAACTTTTAAAAGCGGCGGTAAAGCGCGCTTCAAAAACTTTTAAGCATAAATTTACTCCCGATGAAGTTTACGTTATAGGCGATACTCATTTGGACGTCGTCGCCGCCAAAGAAAACGGCTATCACAGCGCCGTGGTAAAAGAGGCCGGCTTGGCCGATAAAGAGCGTCTTTTAAGGGCCGCGGCCGAAGCGGAAGTCGATACTTTTAAAGACGAAGAACTGCTTTTGGTGTGGCTTGATTTGCGCCAGGATCCTAAAGGCGTCGAAAAAGGTTCTTACATAATGCCCGCCAGCGCAATAGAACACGTATTCTTCAGCCGCACCGGCATTGACGAACAAAGATTAAAAATGTTCAGAATAAAAAAATATTCCGATTTGGAGTCCGGCAAAATATGGTAAATTGGCAAAACGGGGCTGAAAGTTTTATCGACGCCGTTTCTTCCGGCAGTGCTACGCCGGGCGGCGGGGCCGTGGGCGCTTTTGCGGCGGCTAACGGCTGCGCTTTGGCGATGATGTCCGTTTCCGTTACCATGAAAATGAAATCAACGGATGCGGAAACCAAAAAAATTATGAACGAAGTTTTGGACGAATTTATTATTCTGCGCGACGAGCTAAAAGAATGCTATATAAACGACGCCAAAGCTTACGAGGAATATCTCAGCGCAAAAAAACTGCCGGCGGCCAGCAAAGAGCGCGCGGAATATCTTAAAGAGTCCCTCGCGACTTGCGCCAAAGTTCCTTTGGACACCGCTTTAAAAGCCGTAAAAACTTTGCAGATGACCGACGAAGTCGAACCCAGAATTTCGCCCGTAATAAAATCGGACGTAATCTGCGCCCGCATAATGCTTAAAGCGGCGATAGCCTGCAGCGTGGAAAACATAAAAGCCAATTTGCCTTTTATAAAGGACGAAGCTCTGATAAAGGAACTGGAGGAAAATATCCGTTTCCTGCAAACTTTTTGTAATCCAGCCTTATAAAAAAGGCCGGTTCTGGTATATAATATATATATGAAAGAAGAAATCACCGTCAAACCTTTCAACGCCGAAGAGGCCGTCTTGAATATTTTGCCCAAGGCGGGCCAGCCGGAAGCCGGCTTTCTTGCGCTTAAATTTAAAACGGAAGAAGAAGTTTCCGCCATGGCAAAATCCGCGGAGGAAATCCGCCGCGATATTCTTTTGCCTGAAGGCATAGACGGCGATTATATTATAGCCAAAGTTTTACTTAATGAAGTTTCACTTAAAGCGGCCCAAATCCGGGTGGAAATTCTCCTTTCCGCCCGCGCGGCGGCGGAGCTTTGTTCAAAGCTTGTTTTAGACGGTAAATATTTTAAGCTTTTGCTTAACGCTTACGCCTCGCCCGCTTCCGAAAGAACTTTTATCAAACGGTGGGGGGAACTTTCGGCTTCTTTTGAAGGCGAAGTCGATTTTAATTCCAAGGAAGCTTCAAAAATAGTTGACGCTTTGCTGGAAGAGGCTTCAAAGCTGGAAGAGCTTTCCCCTAAGATAATTGAGGAAAACGAAGCCTTTATCGAAGAACTTTCAAAAAATAAAAAGCTTTCTCAGTCTATGGCGGCGCGCCTTGCGGATTATTACGTAAAACCTTGCGCAAAAGCGTTAAAGCCTGCTTTTGAAAACATTTTAAAAGAAATTCAGGCTGCGGAAGCTTCTTTTGCTTTGGCTTATGATTTTGCCGCACGCGTTTTACTGCTTAATCTTACTGCGGAAGAAGCCGCTTCGGCCGCGGTTTTGTCAAAAGAAATAAAATATAATGTCCTTCCCGAGGACTTGCAGTTTCTCGCTCTTAAATATCTTAAACTAAAAACGCCCAAGGAAATCGCGGACACTTTGGAAGCAGTTTTAAAAAGGCTTCCTTATGCGGACTTTCAGGAGGAGAACCTCTCTTTGGCGTTTAAAGTAATGACGGACGCCTGCGGGGATACTTTGCTTAAGGCGGAAAGGGAAGCTTCGTACAACCGCGGCAAAAAATTATTTTTACGCAGTGTGGCTTCCAACAAACATTTTAACGGATATGAAGATTTGCTTACATCCGCTTTCTACGGCAAAACCGACAAGGACGGCGTTGAGGAAAGATTTATTTCCGTTCTTAGAAATTTGCCGCACAATAAAGATATTTACGAAAACGCCGACATAGCTGTAAAAGTTCTTTTGGGCAAACTGCCCGAGGCCGACGCCGAAACTCAAGCCCTTTTCAGGAAGGAAAATAAAGTTCTTTATAGCGCCGGCAGTCTTGAAAGCGAAGCGGTTGAAAGTTACTTGGGCACCAAAGACCGCGCCGAAGTTCTGCGTTTTTTAAGGGAGCGTCTTTCCGCTTATGAATTTTGGAAGTCCGACGACGCAAAATACGGCTTTGCGCTGAGTTTGCTCGTCGGCGAACTTAACGGCAATATAACGCCCTTTGCGGCTTCTTTGGGGCTGGATATGCTCCAAAAGAATTGGCCTGAAGCGAGCATAGACCTTGTTTTAAAAGCTTTGCCGGCCCATACTAATTTTACTAAGCAAAGCATACTATCCGCTTATGAAAAGTTCTATTTGGTTTCATCGGATCACGAAGACGCCGCCAAACGCGTATCAAATATGCTCCAGTAGTTTTATCGGCGTTTTGCGTCCGGCGTATTGTATATAGACACATTTTATTGATAATTTGCTAAACTGTTTTTTAGAGGGAATTTTAATATATCAGAGGGAAAAATGAAATATTGGGTATATCTTAACGATCAAGTGTTGCCGCAGCCTTACGAAGCGGCGGAATTGTCATCTATTCCGGGGTTTAACGAACAGACGTTAATCTGCCCCGAAGTTACTCCTGACGGCGAAGAACAGCAATGGTCTGCCGCAGGGGAACTTATTAATTACTCCGCGCCTCAGCCTGCCGCGCTGGAAGAGGCTAATTATTCCGTTCCGGACGACTTCGCCGAGCCGCAGGACGTTTATGACGCTTCCGCGGAATATACTCCCGCGCCTTTGCCGGATTCTTACGGCAGGGAGGAAGCCGCTCCCGTCGAGCAGAGCTCTTCCAGAGAACAAATTTTACTTGATAAATTAGAATACCTTATTAATGAAGTCGCCGGCCTTAAAAAAGACATAGCCGTCATTCACGAACAGCAGGCCGCCGCAATGACTATGTACTCCGCCGCGCCTGCCGCTTCCGAGCCGGCAAAAAAAGACGGCCCGATAGTTAAAGACGCCGAGGCTTTAAAAGCTTTTCAAGAGGCCCCTCTTATTCCCATGAACGAAGGCGATATTCCCGAAGAACCTATTGAGGAAAAGGACTCTTCTTCCGGGGAAAAAAACGGGGAACCGGTTGTTATAAAGGCTTCCGCCGATGATAACTTGCCCAAAGACGTCCCCAATAACGATGATATATTGGAATCGGCCATAGAGAATACCATAAGAATGAAAACCGTCTCGGAAAATACCGCCGGGCAGGTTGCTTTTGATTTGGCCGCCAAGAAAACCATTGAAATAGCCTCAAAAGAAGAAGAAAAGAAAGAAGAGCCCAAAGAGGAAGAAAAACCTGCGGAAGAAGAACTCCCCGCTTTGAAACTTGCCGAAGAAGAACCTGAGGAAAAAGTCGAAGCCCCCAAGGAAGAATCTTCCGAATCTGAAATATTGGAAGTCGCCGCCGTCGGAAATAAGGAAGAAGAAGCGATTTTAAAAACTTTCGCGGAAGAAAAGAAAGAAGAAGAAAAAAAGAACGAAGCCGCCGACAGAGAACTTCAGGAAATTGAAAACGATTTGCAAAAGGACATCAACGAAATAGCCGAACCCGTGGAAGAGCCCGCGTCGGAACCAGTTTTTGAAAGAGTTGCGCAAGAGGCGGCTTCAAACGTGCAAGAACCGGCCTATGAAATGGAAGAGCCAGCCTTAGAGCCGGCTTTACCAGTTGAAGAACCGTCCCCTGTGGCCGCGCCCGAAGAACCTGCCCCGGCAATTGAACCCGAAGAACCCTCGGCGGAGCAGCAGCCTGCCGAACAGCCGGCCCCTGTGCAAGAAGAAGCTCCGGCCCAAGGCGAGATGAGCGCGCTTGACGCTCTCACGAGGCCGCCTTCAGGGCAGGCCGCGCAGGAACAGCAGGGCACCGCCCAGGTTGAAAGCGTGGATGACAAGTTCCTTAAAACTTTTACCAGCAGTATTGAAGAGGTCTTTTTGGATCAGCCAACTTCAATTATTTCCGACTACGTCCCGCCTACTATAAGCGCGGATAATCCTTTGTATGACGAAAATGACGCTCCCCAAATGCCTGCGGCTCAACCTCAGCAGGAGGCTCAGGCCGGCATGGCTGATTTAACCGCTCATCCGGCTGATGACGTCCGCCAGGTAAAGCGCATTAAGCCTGCGGCTATTAAGACTGTTCCTATGGTTGCCGCCGGCGATCCTATCGGCGCGGACTACAATACCCCCAATATTGAGGAAGCCGTAACGGAACTGCGCACTCAGTCTTCTTTGGTGAAAGGGCTTAAATCATTTGCGCTTATGATGGTTTTGCTGTGCGCCGTACTCGGCTTTGTGGCGGTATTGGCGACTATGGGCATTTTGTCCAAAGACGTCAGCCCGATACATTATATAATTGATAAAGTTTCCGGCCCCGGCGTTGAAGAAACCCCGGATTTACAGGCTCCCGCCGCAGGCGAAGAAGCGACTGAGCCCGAAGAAGACCCCGCCAAATTAATGGCGGATAATATAATCCGTACGGTAAAGAATTATACTTTTACCGATGCCTCCACTCTTGAAGCGAAGATTAGGGCCGCACACAGAAACAATGCGGACCTTATCCAATGGAGCGCGGAACCGGCGGTTGATCCGGCTTATTACTCTATAGCTGTAAAACTTCCGCCAAATAATGAGGGATACAGCCTTACGTATCGTTTCAACTATAATACCTCAGACGGATCTTTGACGCCGACGACTTCGGAATCAAATAATATAATGGCTTACACCGTCCCGTCCGCGCAGGCGGCTCCTGCTCAGGCCCCTGCGGCCCAACATGGAGGCGGCTCCCCAAGACCTATTTCGGCGAGGGGCAGATAAATTTAGGCCGGCGAAAGCCGGCCTTTTTTATTTTATTCCGTCTTGCTGAAAATAGGCCTAAAGGCCTATAAGGAGATAGGGCCAAAGAACCTTGAAGAGTGCGGAATAGTTTTTTAAAATAAGAATAAAGGAAGTAAAAATACTTGGAGGGAAGAGGAAACCATGTTAAAGAGGCTTTTAGTCGGAATAATATCATTAAATATATGTTTTTCCAGTTTGGCGTATGCGCAGTATCAGCCGGTGGAGGAGTTAACGGCAGAGGAAGTAGAGATGTATATGTCAAGCGTAGAGAAGAAGGAGAAAGGCTTGCCCACGTCAGTGAAAGTGATAGGCGGAGCGGCGGCGGTATTGACATTTGCGTATGCGATAAATAAGATAGCGAAGAACCCGAAATTAGGTGCATATTACGTAATGTCGCAGGATCCAAGGGCGTATGCGATAATGATGAAGCATGCGGAGAAGAAAGCTGTAGGAGCAGCGGCGAAGAATGCGGTACGTGCGGAAATGGGGTTGGAAAAAGCGGCGATGCAGAGGTGGAACTCAATCCAGCGGCATTCCGGGAAGATAAAACAGATAAACAGGGCGAACTATTGGAAGTCGGTGAAAGCGATACAAGCCGGAGAATGGGGGAGAGCGAACGAGTATTTAGCGAAGTATAAAAGAGGTTCTGCGATGTTAAAGAGGCCCATCGGCGCTTATTCCAAAACCGGCAAGATGTGGTTAAAAGCGAAGAAAGCCGGGAAATGGGGCTTATTTATAGGCTTGACGGCGTATGTGATTTTTGGAGATAACAACAAAGAAGAAACGGCGATAAGCAATAACAGAGCGCAGCTTGAGAGAGAAATCAGGAAAGTAATGAAAGAGGATGTGGACTCAATAGCGTTATTCATATATAATTTGCCTGAGGACCAACAGCAAGTAGCGTATGGGATATTGTCAGAGAATCCGGCTGTATTTAACGCGGTAAAGAAACAGATAGAAGAAGCGTTCAGCCCAGCTAACATCCAAGCGGCGGAAGAATATTATGAGGCCGTAGAAAGCTCAGAATATACGGACGAATTGAACAGCAGCATAACTGATACGTTGAACAGCGGCGGCTGGAACTGGGACGTAGGATTTTAAGAATTAGGGAAAGGAGTAAGATTTAGCCCCCGGCGAGAGCCGGGGGTTTTTGTTTTGTAGTATTTAGACGTTTTGTGGATATTTTAACTCGCGTGTTGATAAATTCTCGCGGCTAGCACTTATGGTTAAGCAAAGCCTTATACTGCACCTTGCGCCGCTCTGATTTTTAAAAGAATAT
>NZ_CALGEO010000084.1:0-12576 GCF_937881865.1 Candidatus Proelusimicrobium excrementi | reverse complement strand
TAATGGGTTGAAATTCCATCGTGTGATTGGTGGCTTTATGGCGCAAACGGGGTGTCCGCGTGGTGACGGTACCGGTGGAAGTGGTAAAAAAATTCCAGCAGAATTTTCCGATTTATCATTTACACGTGGTACGGTGGGTATGGCGCGTGCAGCGGATGTGAATTCTGCGGATTCTCAGTTTTTTATTTGCTTGGCCGATTGCGATTTTTTGGATGGCAATTATACACTTTGGGGGCGTGTGACAAGTGGTATGGAATTTGTTGATAAAATAAAGCGGGGCAGTGCACGAAACAATGGTCGGGTTGAAAGCCCAGATGAAATTATTCGAATGGAAATTATTGATTAAAAGAAAGCCCCGCGTTTGCGGGGCCTTTTCTGTCAAAATAGCTCAATACTATAAATATAAAAAATCCTTAAAATTTAAGCATTTTCAGTACTTTTTGCATAAGAATAACAGCCTGAGAGCGCGTCCTCCCTACCGTACAGCGATGCTGTTGGGCGCACTTTTAAAGAGCCACTTTTAAGGTGGCTCTTAATTTTTTCTCGTCGACAAAATCACTTTTCCCGCGCAATTTTAGACCTCAAAAACTACCTATTTTTTCTGGGTGGTTATTTTTTATACTTTCTCGTCGAGAAACTATATTTTGGGAATGTAAAATAATGCAAAAACTATGAAACCACTTGGCAGAAAAATGGCAGAAAAACTATAAAAATTTCCCGCGGAAAAAATTTGTATTCTATAACTTTTTTCAAACTATAAAAACTTCGTTGCAGAAAAGAAGAATCGAACTTTGCATATCAAACATTATTATGATATTTATCTAATTGAAAATTTATAAATAACCTTCTTTATTTCCTATAATATATTTAATAAATCGCTTAGGAGTTTTTAATGGTACTTAACATTTGGGATTCATCCGTTCCTGTGGAGAAAAGTTCATATCTTCACAATGACGGCGCGGTTTATTTTAATACTAAAAATTTCAAACTATCTCCACGAAAATTGATCATGCTAGATTTGTTTTGTGGAGCTGGTGGTTTTGCTGTAGGCTGTGAATGGGCAGGATTTCAATCGGTGCTTGGAATTGATTATCTAGAACCTGCCATGAAAACATGGTGTCATAACCATCCCAACGCTATTGGTTGTTTGGGAGATATCAGAAAAATTAAGCCTGAAAACATAAAAAAAATCTTAAAGGCCAAAGGAATAAATCATATACATTTAATTACGGGTGGAGTCCCTTGCCAAGGGTTTTCGAGAGCTAATAGAAAACATAACGATAATGATGAAAGGAATTTTCTTTTCCTTGAATATATGAAATTTGTAAAAGTTTTTTCTCCCGACTATATTATTTTAGAAAATGTTTCGGGAATGAGAAGTACTGCAGGTGGTCAATTCGAGCACAATATTAAAAATTATATGGAATCCCTTGGATACACCACCAGCATCAAATTGGTTAATGCTGCCGATTATGGGGTTCCTCAAATGAGGAATAGATTACTGTTTGTTGGTGTAAAAAAAGATTCTGGATTAGTTAAGCAATATATTTTTCCTAAGGGAAAATTCTTAAAAAATCGCAGAACTGTTGCTGATGCTATTTCAGATTTACCGGCATTACAAAATAATGAAGAAATTCATACATACTCCACAAATCCTAAAAATGATTATCAAAAATTGATGAGAGGAATGGGAACAATTAAGGCAATCCAAAAACCTTCTGAATTATTTAATCATTGTGCTCCCAATCATCCACAAGCAACTATTAAAAAAATAGCCCAAACGAAACCAGGGCGTCCGATGTATCCAAAATTTAAACAAAGAATTCGTTTAAAAGGGGAAGCTCCGAGTCCCACTCAGTTGGCGGGAGGAATTCGCCCCCAATTCCAGTTTGGGCATCCAACCCAAGCTAGAGGGCTGACTATCAGAGAGAGAGCACGTTTACAGAGCTTCCCGGATTCTTACCAGTTTTGTGGAGGTATTGTTCAAGAAAGAGTGCAAACAGGAAATGCTGTCCCTCCACTCATGATCTATAATATTGCTGTGCCAATTGCCACGGACATCAGAAGGAAGGAGCGGAAATAAAATGTATAGAGTTTGGTATAGTACAGAAAGTTTTGCTGATTTTATAATTGATCATACCATTTTGGCCAATAGAACTGATGTTATTAAAAACAAGATGTATGAAAGTGATGCAAATCGGCCAAGAGATTTCCATTCCACTCCGGATCACATTCGTAAAATCCTTTATTTGGATGCTTGTGATTTAATCGTAGAGAAAGATAATGAACCTATTTTCTCTGTAGAAGTTACTACGGAAGCTGGAACTGGACATAATGCTTTTCAGAGATTCGCCAGGATTGCCGCTTCTGTGGAAAATGGAGTCCCTGCTTTCTATATATATCCTGAAGGCGTTATTATTAAACGAAAAAATGTTTCTCCAAGATGGGATAAAATCAATCCTTTGATTTTTAGAGCATTGGAATCCGTAATGAACATCTATCAGATACCAGCCCTATTATATTATTTCCCATCTGATATTGCCGCTTTTGCGGACAATCCTCAAGATTCTCCACATTTGACCCATAAAGGCCTTCGTTATGATCAGAATATCACTTATGCAGGATGTCCTGATTCTCAAGATGCAGAGATGCGAGAGATGTTTCAGGCAATTAACGAAATTTTGAATCTTACAGAAAATTGTGGAGTAGCAAACGCAAGAAATCGCTTGCTCAGCAATCTTACGATAAGAAATCGCCGCAATTTTATGCAAGAGCAGTTTACAGAAAAGGCCAATGGCCGTAGCGCGGCAGAAATGTCTCCTCTAACAGCAGTACACCGTTTACCAACTCAATATCTTTTAAATTATCTTTCACAGTATGAAGATAATCAGTACCATGTCGGAGAACTTCTTCGTGCAAGAGAGTATACTTCTATCTATCAAATTAACGCAAGTTTTAGAGGAGACCCATACCCAGGAGCATTATCTGCAATCGATTACTTATGCTGCCGAGAGGGAAAAACTTTTGAAGATAGACGAGATAATCTGGTGTTAGTCTTTGGAAAAGTGGATACAGATGAACAAAATCACACCATACAGATTATTAATGAAAATGGCTCTACAATAACAGATTTTTTTGTAGACGTTCAAAGTTCGGCTAGACATAATCTCCTTGTTAAGAATTATCACGAATTGAAGAATTATGATATTCCTCGTTATTTGATGCAGGTCCGCTATGGCTCAACATACTCAAAAGTTAAGCATATTCGTGTTTTTTCATATTTTGCCGATGCAATTTTATTTCCAGATGGTTCTCTCTGGAGAGACGCTTAATGAGAGAAGAACAGGTTACAAAATACGTTCTAAATTGGCTTATCAGCCATGATTGGACTATTATCTGCTTCGATTTTCCACAAAGTGGGACAGGTCATTTTTTGCATCCCAACGGAACTTTCCATAAAAATAAAGATTCAATAAATCCAGATATTGCTGCTGTTAAGCAAGGGATAGCTTTATTCTTCGAAAATAAAGACAGATTTTTTCTCCCCGATTTTATTAAGCAAAACAAACTTATTACACATAATAATTATACTGATGCTATTTCAAATCTTCTGTCAGGACATTCCGTAACATCTATTTTTTATGGAATTGGCTTGCCCAAAATTAAATATACCGAAAAAGTGATTTCAAAGCAACATCTTGTTGATTTTGTAGTAGGTGTAGAAGATGATGGGAAAGTCTCATTGCTATTTAATAAACCACAGTTTGTAATATAATTAGATTTTCTTTTCTGACTCCCTATGCGCTGCGAGCACTCGAACTATACGACGATAGAGCAATATGCATAATTACAAGTTAAGCCAAAATTGGGTGGATTTGGAAATATCTCGGCAGAAAATTCGTACACGCTCAGACGGTAGTACGATGCTTGTTGGGCGCATTTTTAACAATGTACCCGTTCTTAAAAAGAACGGGTTTTTTATCATTTTTCGTGTACAAATCACTCAAAATCTATCACTTTTCAAAATAAACGTTGCCTATTGCGGTGCTTTTTCATGCGCTTCTCATAAAAAAATTTACCGATATTTGAAGAGCCACATACTTTCAATATAAGATAACTCCACTCTTTTTCCGTAAGTGTAGCTTCCAATACATCCCGCTCTCTCAAGAACTCTTTTGTACTTAGAATAGGACAAATGAATTGCTCTGGCGCAAAATGCTTTCTAACCCGAAATGGGGCATTATTGTAGAGTTCTTGCCAGTAATCACTCCATTTGGGGCCCCGGCGCAGGACGAGTTTGACGAGAACGACCAAGCCGAAGCTAAAAACAATCAGGCCGAAGAAGAAATATCTAAGGAAGAACAAAAGAAAAAGGCCGAAGCCGAGAAAGCCATTTTTACCCCCTCAGCTGAATTGGCGGAAAGGTTTAAAACAGAAGTCCAAGCCGTTTTGGCGGATAACTTAATACATAATTTTACAAAAATTGATATGGGTACGATTCCCCAGTTATATGTAAATTTGGGTTTGCCCGAGCAAAATTTAAAAATAAGCAAATTATGTTTAAAGAAAGCCTTAGGTTTGCTTACGAAGAAGAACTGGAAGAAAATCCCCAATGGCACAACCATAATATACAAAGAAGGGATATTGATAATTTACCCACTTTAATCAGCGCCCCTCTGGCGGTTTTTAAATCTTACACCGTTAAAGGGCGTTATATAAGCGTGTTATAACAACTAAATTAAATCGCAAAAACAAATATTAGTCTGTTTTTGCTTTCCGATTATAGCGTATAAAGTGATAATTTAAGCGTAAGCGCATATTTTGAGTACCCAAAAGTCCTATATTAAACATATGTCCAAAATAACATAGACAGCGGCAGATAAATTTAATAGTATCAAGATAAGCAGGTTATATTATCCTATACCAAGGAGACTAACATGAAAAAATTATTTTTGTTTTTGTGTATTTTATTGCCGTTAACGGGATGCGTCATAATAGAAGAGAACTTCCCCGAGCTTCCTGAAGCAAACACTCCGATGTATGACGAATGGAAGGACATTACTTTTAAAGCCCTTACTGGAAAAGAAAATTTGACTGTCAGCCGCAATTTTCAGGACAGGAACGCCATCATTATTTCGACCCCGGACTATAATCAAAAATTCTTAGCGGTAGTGCTCCTTGGGAAAGATTGTGAAAAATCCAAGTTAATGGCGCCGTATCTTAATGAATTGGCGACGCGCATTATGCCTAAAATTCACGAGATGAATTATGTGCCGGTATTTTTGGACGTCTATGAAGATTCCTCCGATAAAGATATACCTTGGATAAAAGAGCTTTCCAATATAGATTTTTTCATGAACGCGGTTACCGTATGCTCGGACAACGCCTGTCAGGATGTTCTTCTCCCGCTGGCGCAAGAACCTTCAACCGCAAGTGTTTACGTAGTAAATACCCAAAATATTACAAGAACTAAAAAAGTCTATTCTTGGAATTTAACGGATGATCCGCAGGTGCAAGCCAAAAAAATGGGAAAGGCATTGGCCGAAGCATTGGGATTAACAGAAATATCACTAAACCCCAGCGTAGATGACTGGGAGAACGCAAATTAAAGCAGTTTTAATTTGTAATTTACAAAGCCGAAAATCATTTAGAAAGCCGCTTTTAACCAAGCGGCTTTTTTGTTACAATTAATTATGCTTGAAGAAGCGGCGCGCGAAGCCTTAACCGAATACTACTCCGTTTCCGGAATGGAATTTTCAGACGAAACGCTGCAAAATTTCGTACTTGCCAGGCTGGAATTTGTCAAAACGACATTCACCGGATGTAAATTTATCAACTGCGATTTTACAAAAGCAAATTTCCTTGATTGTTCCTTTAAGGAATGCGATTTTTCCAACTGCGTTTTTACCGATTCATACTTTAAAAAGAGCGTCCTAAAAGAATGCAAAGGCAGCGGGGCCAACTTTATAAAAAGCGTTTTTAAGGAATCTTCTTTTGCGGGCTGTTTGTTTCCCTATGCAAACTTTTCCGAATCCGCTTGGCAAAATTGCGATATTAAAGAAACATCTTTCAAAGACTCTTTTTTAAACGAAGTTTCTTTTAAAAAAACCGATTTTTACAAAGTTGATTTTACGCGGGCGGACTTTTTTAAAACAATGCTTAAAGGATTGGATTTATCCGGCTGCACCATAGCCGGCATTACGCTTTCGGACGGCAAAAGGGAACTATTGGGCTGCAAAGTAAACGTATTTCAGGCGGCGGAAATAGCGCGCCTTTTAGGCGTGATAATAAAGTACTGAGCGCAGGCGGCCTTTTACTCTTCTAAAACACGGTTCTATTTGTTATTATATTTTTATGAGAACATTATTAAAATTTTTATCGTTTTTGATTTTAACTTCCGCGATTTCGGGCGCGGCTTTCGCGCAGAAAAATATGGACGTGCGCCAATATAACAACACTTACGAAATTGCCATTAACAACGGCAAATCCCAGTTTAAATGCCAAGCCGTAAGATTAAGCAAAGACTGGTTTATTACCGCCGCGCACTGCCTTGTGCCGGTTTGCAATTCCGCATGCACAATAAACGCCCGCTTGGCAAGCGCGAAAGATTACGAGCTTGAAATTTCCACCAAGCACTCGGCTGGTTCGCAAGCGGTTTTCCTGCATTCAAAATCAAAGGAAGAGCAAGTTTCCTACGATATCGCCTTGATACGCTTTCCGCCGGAAAAATCAAACTATCTGTTTAAAGATAAAAAACTGGGCTGTTTGGTAACGCAAGAGGAAGCTTTCTCCAAATTAAATCCATCCCAAAAAACGGATTTTACCCAAGCCATGCAGGGAGTGAACTTCCCTACGATATTATCCCTTAAAACGCAAACGCCGAAGGTGCTCAGGGTTTCTTTGGGGGTGGCCTCAATTTGGGATTACAAGACGGAAATTTTATCTTCCGAAGATTACGTATTTTTCTCCCCAAAACACAACTATATTTATACAAGCAATTTCGGCATAAGGCAGGGGATTTCGGGCTCCGGCGTGATAACCAGCTCCGGCGAGCTGGCGGCAATAGTTTCGGCCGTGGCCAATACGCAAAGGGTAATTACCTTTGACGGCGGCGGCAGCACAAGCACGAATATAGCTTTTTCCATGTTCTCCACCTTTGACGATTCCGTACTTTCTTTTTTAAAAAGCCATATCCCGGGCTTGCCCGTAAAGAAGGCCGGGTTCAATTATTTTTCGGTTGTGCCGGACGAATACCGCGCCTTGACCGAAAACGTGGAGGCTATGTAAACATGAAAAACTTTTTAATCTTATCATTATTTTTAACTCTTGCCGCACCGCTTTTTGCGGACGTAAGTTTCATCACCGTTAACGACGAAGCCGCCTATGAAGAAGTTGAAGATTTCAGCAACACTTACGAAATTAACTTTAACCGCCACGGCGAAAAGAAAATCAACAAATGCCAGGCGGTAAGGCTTAAGGAGCATTGGTTCATTACGGCGGCGCACTGTGTGGAAAACGCCTGCCGCGACAATTGCAGTTTTCAGGCCAGGTTGATAGTCGGCCCCAATTATGAAGCCGATATGACCGTAACCCATACGCCCAAATCGCCCAAAATTTTTAAGCATTCAAAAGCAAAATTGGATAAGAGATCCTCTTCCTACGATTTGGCTTTGCTGTATTTTAAGCCCTCGGAAACGAAAGTGGTTTACAAGGATATGCTTATAAAAAGAGCCCTTACGGAAGCGCAATTTTTGGAAAGGATTCCCAATAAATCGCTTTTCTATAAAGCCGTAAAAGGGACGAATATCCCCAACCTGCTTGTTATGAATGAAGGCTCCGGCAAGAAGCTTGACAGGAAAATTTCCGTAATTTCCATTTGGGACGGAAAGCGCGAAGTTATGAACAATACCGACGGATTAATTTACTCTCCCAAACAGCATTTGTTTTTTACTAAGAACTTCGGGATAATAAAAGGGATTTCCGGCTCCGGCGTAATGACGAACACCGGTGAACTCGCCGCGATAGTTTCCGCAATAGGTTCAATAGGCCTTTACAATTCCGCAACAAAAAAATACGACCCCGTGAATATGGTCTACTTAAGCGCTTTTGACCGGGAAGTCGTGGATTTTATACATGAACACGCGGGAAGCTTCGGCTATATAGAAGCCGGGCCGGAATATTTGCAGGAGCTTAACCCAAAGCAGAAAGAGCTGCTTAACGCAATGGACGGCCTCAGCCTGCTAAAACAATAATTTTTTGGCGACGGCGCGGTAATTTCCGTCGGTAGCCATAAAAGTGATTTCAAAAGAGTCTTCCCCCTCTTTACGGGAAAGGACCAAAGCGCGGGAATAAATTTCCTTCAGCAAAAAGCCTTTTTCGAAAGGGACTTTTAAAGTATGCTTTTTCCATTTTAAAGAAAGCGCGTTTTCCACCCTTTCAAACAAATCATCAAAACCTTCCCCCGTCTTTGCGGAAATGAAAACCGCGCCCGGGAATCGTTTTTTTAAAGCGCGTAATTTTACCGCGGAAAGCTCATCGCATTTGTTAAAAACTTTCAGCACTTCGGAACTTTCCGGGTTGATTTCGTTTAAAATACTCATAACCGTGGAGGAATGCTCTTCCAGCTCGTCGGAGGAAGCGTCCGCCACGTGCAGCACCAAATCGGCGAATTTGGTTTCCTCCAAAGTTGCCCTGAACGCGGATACCAAGCTGTGCGGCAGTTTTTGTATAAAGCCGACGGTATCGGTAAAAAGCGCGGTTATTCCGCTGGGAAAGCGCACCCGCCTTGTCGTAGGATCAAGCGTGGCGAAAAGCTTGTCATCGGCGTAAGCCGAATCTTTCTTGGTCAAAGCGTTTAATATGGTGCTTTTGCCGGCATTGGTGTACCCCGCCAAAGCGACTTGCGGCACAGGCACCGAAGCGCGCTGGCTCCGCCTTACCATACGCTCGCGCCGCACGGCGGAAATATCTTCTTCCAGTTTGGCTATTCTCTTACGGATTTTGCGGCGGTCGTATTCCAACTTCCTTTCGCCCGGCCCGCGCATTCCTATACCGCCTTTTTGCTGCATCATGGCCGCGCCTTTTCCGCTTAAACGCGGAAGCAGATAATTAAGCTGCGCCAGTTCCACCTGCAAACGCCCCTCTTTGGTGCGGGCGCGCCCGGCGAAAATATCCAAAATAAGGCGGGTTCTGTCTATAATTTTGCAAGGGATAATTTCTTCCAAATTCTTTTGCTGGGCTGGGGTGATTTCGTCGTTAAAAACCACGGCGTCGATATCTTCGGCGGAAACGAATTCGGCTATTTCCGCGGCTTTTCCGCTGCCTATAAAAAGCGCGGGATTATAGTTTTCCATACGGACTTCAAATTCCCCGGCGACTTCGCATCCGGCGGTATTGCAGAGGCGTTTGAGCTCCTGCGCGGAACTATCTTTCTTAAAATCGGTTTTAAGCTTTACGCTTACCGTTAACGCTCTTTCCATAAAAGTATCTCTTCGGCGATTTCGGTTTCGTTCTTATACAGGGCCGGATTTATTATTTTCATATTTTCATAGCGGCGGAACCACGTGCGCTGGCGTTTTGCGTATTGGCGCGTGAGAACGGTTATCCTTTCCATAGCTTTTTCCTTGCTTAAATCGCCTTTAAGATAAGATAAAGCCTCCCTGTAGCCTAAACTTTTTAAACCGGGGCAGTCCTCGGCATATCCCAGTTTTAAAGCCAGTTCGGCCTCTTTTACCATCGGATCAAAAATAAGTTCCGTTCGCTTTAAAATGCGTTTTTCAAGTTCCGGCTTCTCCCAGTCCAAATAAACGGCAAAAACCTTTTCCCGAGGTAATTCCGCGCAGAATTTGCCGGTTCTTAAAACTGAAGCCGGCTTGCCGGTAAGTTTGTAAAGTTCCAAAGCCCTTATTACGCGGTGTATATTGCCCGGCGGTATAGCGGCTGCGCTGGCCGCATCGACCGAGGCCAAAAGCGAATGCAAATACGCGCGGCCTTTTTGTTCGGCCAGTAAAGCAAGTTCCGCCCTTAACGCTTTGTCCGCCGGGGGCAAATCGTCCATGCCGCAAAAATAACCCTGCATATACATTCCGGTCCCGCCCGCAAATATAAATTTGCCGCCGGGATTTGAAGAAACAATCTTCCCCGCCGTGGCGGAAAAACGGGAAACGTCGAAAGTTTCGTTTAAATCCAAAAAATCAACCAAGTGATATTTTACGCCGCCAACTTTATAAAAGCCGTCCTTCCAAACGCCTTTCGGTGCGGCGGTTCCGACGTTTATCAGCTTGTAGACCTGCCTGGAATCGACGGAAATAATCTCCCCCCCGCAAAGCGCGGCCAAGGCCAAAGCGACATCCGTTTTACCGCTTGCCGTAGGGCCGGCTATTATCAAAGGCAGATTATTTTTATCCATAATATGTTCCAAGCAAACAAAACACCGTCTTTAAACGGTGTTTTGAAAATAAGATTTAAAACCGCCGGATTAATTGTACTGCGTCAAATCTTTGTGAAGTTTACTGCAAACCTGTCCGCATTTGCAGTTGGGCACGCAGACTTCCGGCAGTTTAAGCAATATTCTTGTATTGCAGTCGGCGTAATCTTCCGCCATGGCTTCTATCTTGGCCGCCACGGAGGGAGCTATTTTCAAAAATTGTATACCGATAGTGTATATCGGCCCTTTTTGGCGTATCCAAGAAGTTTTTGCTTCCACTTCAAACTTGCCTATAAAAGGAAGCTGCATTTTTATCTGCATACTGCCAGATACCGGCGCTTTTAAAAAGGAAACTATCCTCATCCCTGTGGAGGAAAGATCCGCCAGTACGGCGGCGACTTCCACCCTTTCGCCGGTTGATTCGTCGGTATAAGCCAAATCTATCGGTTCCACAATATTGCTTATAACCGGCACCCTTTGGTGCTTTCTGCGTTCAACAAAATTTTTTTCTGCCGTCATACATCCCCCTTTAAGCTAAAAGTATACTTTCCTCGGCTTTTTTAATCGTCAATTCAACCGCGTCGCCGGTTTTATAAGGTTTTTCCGTCCTGACCCAAAAATTGCTCAGCGTACGCCCATTATGAGGGCTTTCCATAAGCACCCTTTGAATTGTGCCTTCCTGCGCTTTATAAGCCGCCTTAGCGTTAAGCTTAACCTTATTTAACAAAATATCAAGCCGTTTTTCCACAATATTTACCGGCAGTTCTTTAAGAGAAAACGCCGGCGTGCCCATACGCGGAGAAAATTTAAAACAATAAGCCCCGCTGAAATTGCACTCGTCGACCAATGTCAAAGTTTCTTTAAAATCTTCTTCCGTTTCCGTTGGATAGCCCACTATAATATCAGTGCTGACCCAAATCCCGCCTTTTTTAAGAAGAGATATTTTAGATAAAAACTCTTCCCTTGAATAGCCGCGTTTCATTTCTTTTAAAACTTTGCTGCTGCCGCTTTGAACCGGCAAATGCAAATGCTTGGCTATTTTCGGTTCCGTCGCCATCACTTCCGCGACTTCTTCCGTTATAAACAAAGGATGGGGGCTTAAATATCTTAAGCGGTCCAAACCGTTCAATTTAACGGCTTCTTTAAGCAGAGCCGCAAAGTTTTTGCCTTTGTAATTATAAGCGTTGACGGTCTGCCCCAGGAGGACTATCTCCTTCGCGCCGGCGTCAAGCTTGGCCTGAATGTTTTTAAGGACTTCGTCAAAATCGAGAGAAGAAGCCTCCCCCCGCACATAAGGCACTATGCAGTAAGAACATTTGCAGCTGCACCCGCGCATTATGTTTACCAAGGCTATAGGGGAAGATTCCGCCGGCGGTTCCGCCCCGGCCGGAGCTCCGCCGAACAGGCCGGAAGCTTCTATAATTTTGTCAAAAGCGTCTATGCTTTTGGCCCCGCAGACTATATCCACATGCGGGAACTTCTTTTTTACTTCTCCGCCCAAACGCTCCGCCGCGCATCCGGCAAAAATTATCACTCGGCCGGACTTGGCATCCTTCCATTTGCGAAGACGCCCCAAAAGCGACAAAGCCTTATGCTCGGCGTGTTCCCTTATGGTGCACGTATTTATAAGCATAACGTCGGCTTTTTGAGCGTTCTGGCAGGATATACAACCTCTGGCCGACAGAGCCAGCATCATCTCTGCGGAATCGGCCGTATTCATCTGACAGCCAAAGGTTTGTATATATACTGTTTTCAAGGTCAATCCTACAAAGCAACTTTGAATTTGCGCTTAGCGGTTTTTACGGGTTTGCCGTCAACTTCCGAGCAGGCTTCAAGCGTGAATGAGCCCGTATGAAAGTTCCACCAATCAAACCACCAGTAGCCGTTGGCCCTTCTGCAATCCTGCCAGGGGCCGCCGTTTACGGACACGCGCATATAAGGCACGTCCCTCAAACTGCCGATTCTGAAGCAATAATGCCCGCAGAACACGGTGTCGTTGTTCAAGGGATAATCTATGCAGATATCCTTACTGGTTTTGATTTTTTCCTCAGCCGTTTTTACGGCTTTGGCCGTTTTGGAAGCCGCGGCGGGGCAGCTCTTTTTCGTTATTTTAGCAGTTTTCTTTTTTAAAAGAGTTTTGCCTTTGCCTA
>NZ_CALGEO010000083.1:0-7459 GCF_937881865.1 Candidatus Proelusimicrobium excrementi | reverse complement strand
AGAACTGCCCCACCGCGGAAGTTATCAAAGCTCCGCGCCAAATTACGGGGTCGTTTTCATGTTCGAGAAGTAAATTTAAGGACATTACCTTTACACCGTTTTTCGCCTGCGCCGGCAAAATGCCGTCGCCTTCGGCCGAGGCTTCGGCCTTTTCTTTTATGCCGAATATTTTGGGTATGGAAGGGCCGGTAATGTCGGCGTCCAAAACGCCGCATTTAAAACCTTTTTTCGCCATGGCGGAAGCCAAAAGCCCGCTTACCAAACTTTTGCCTACTCCGCCTTTGCCGCTCAGTACGCCTATAACGTGTTTTATGCGGCTTTTGGCGTGAGGCTTAAACTTTTGAATTTCCGTCCGCTCCGCGCAGTTTTGGGAGCAGGACGCACAATCGTGACTGCAATTTTCGCTCATATAAAATATTCCTTAATAAATATAATTTACATTCATTATATCATTTGCGAGGCCTAGGATAATTCCGCCCGGGCGCGTCAAGCGGATTGGCGTATCGTACTAGCGGCGGTTTAAAATAAAACCCCCGGCTTAACCGGGGGCGTTTATCCGAGGAAATCCCTGTTTATTTTTCTTCTTCCGTCAAAGCCGTGTATAACAGGGAAACCAAAGCTTTATCTTCTTTCTTTGAGGAATTTAACGGTACGAATCTTGTTCCGCCGTCATTTTTGACCGCGATATAATTATCTTTAATATTAAATACCGTGCGGGGGGTGCTTTCAAAAATGCTGCGGCCGAACATTCCTTTGGGCGCGGGTATGCCGGCAAGGCCCAATATGGTAGGCGCGATATCCTGCTGGGATTTGAAAGAATCCCGGCTGACGGCTTCCTTTATAGGTTTTTGTGATATAAATATCATTGGCACTTCGTCAAAAACGGAGCGGTAATTTTTAAACAGACCGCCGGTGTCCAAATTGGCGAAGAAAGGATGATCGGCCGTTATTATAAGCAAAGTTCTGTCGTCAAGGAGTTCGGCTTCGTCCAAAGCCACCAAAAACAGGCTTAAATCATAATTGTAATTGCCGAAAGCGCGCGGCATATTCGGCCTCTCATAGAGATTTTGCAAATCCTCGCCGTCTTCCGGCGCGGTAAGGGGGGGATATTCCTGCCCCAAATAATCATTGCGGCCCGTTGGTACGTGCGTATCCACCGTAAGAATATTCATAAACAATTTGTCGTTTTTATGTTCTTTAAGATATTTTACGGCATAATCAAAAAGCCGCCTGTCGGTAAGGCCCCACCATGCGACGTAAGGGGCGTATTCGGGTTTGCTCTCAAAATATTTTGCGCCGTAAATTTCTTCAAAACCGGCGGATTTAAGGATAATATGTTCGTTCATATATTCTTCGTTCGCGCCGCGCAGAAAAACGGTTTTAAAGCCTTTTTCTTTCAGTATTTTTACCAGAGAAAGCGGATAATCATTGTTAAAACTGAGCTCGGCGTTTGGATGCCCGGAGAAAATCACGCTCAGCCCGTACAGCGTGGAAAGCGTAACCGACTTAAGCGAAGCGTAAGGATAGCCTGTTACAAGCGTATCAAAAGTATCGCTGGCTTCGGATGGAATCGCCGGATTAAAAGTCTTTATGAATTTGTTGGAAAACGCCTCCGTCGTAAGCAAAATAATTCTATCATAGGTGTTTTGATTGGTAAAAGCCGTGGGCTTAAAAAGATTGTATTTATCGGCTTCTTCCTTTACCGCGCCTTCAAGCTCGGCCGTTTTTTTATACTGAGGCTTATCGGCTATCAGTTCTTTTATTATTCCCGCCGCCGTGGTATCCATTAAATGCTCGGCGAAGAACACGTCCGCCCCTTTCATAAAGTTAAGCGGCGTAATCACCGCAATAAGCGCCAAAAGCACCGCGCAGAGGGCTATTCTTTTTGCGCTGGCGTGCCTGCCAGGTTTGTGCCACATATTCTTTACGGCAAAGAACGGGAAGATGTAGAGGAAAACCAAATATAAAATAAGGCGTATATCCAATAAAAATTGATATTGCGCCCCGCCCAAAGTCATCAGATATTTTACGCCGAAGCGTTCCTTAAAATAAACCAGCAGGACTATGTCGGCCGATATGGTTACGTAATACAAAAACATAACCAGAGCGAAGACCCCCGCCTTGGTAAACCCCATAACGTGTATCAGGCTTATTATTATTGAAATGGTAAGGAACTCAACCGCAAATTTGTTTAAAGCGCCTATGGTGCAGGTTGTCCAGGTTAAAGCGTCCAGCTGGTAAAGGCCCGTAAAATAGAAAATCATGCCGGGCAGCGTAAGCAAAGCGAAAAGCCAAAAATCCTGCCTCAGCAAGGAAAGATACTTTTTAACGAAAGAAAGCATAATTACCCCGCTATATAAAAAAATGATAAAATAATTATACAAAATGTAAATAGACGTAAGAAGCGGCATACTCGGCCGCCAAGAGGTAAATTATGGAAAATATTGAAACGAAGCGTCATTCCTGTTCGCATATTCTCGCCGCCGCCGTGCAGGAGCTTTTCCCCGGCACTAAACTGGGCATAGGCCCCGCGATTGAAAACGGCTTTTATTATGATTTTTTATCGGACCATAAATTCACTCCGGAAGATTTAAAAACCATTGAAGACAAAATGAAGCAGATTATAAAATCCAAACAGCCTTTCGTTCGCAAAGAAGTGAGCAAGGCCGAAGCCGAAGCTTTGTTTAAGAGCAAAGGCGAGGATTTTAAAGTGGAGCTTATTTCCGAACTGCCTGACGGCGAAATCAGCGTATATACAAACGGCTCTTTTACCGATTTGTGCCGCGGCCCTCACGTGGAAAACACCGGCGCGGTAAACAATTTCAAGCTTACGCATACGGCCGGCGCATATTGGCGCGGCGACGAAAAACGCCCGCAGATGCAGCGCATATACGGCATCGCTTTTGAAACCAAAGACGAGCTTAAAGCCTATATCAAACAGCAGGAAGAAGCCGCCAAACGCGATCACCGCAAACTGGGCGCGGAATTGCAGCTTTTCAACATTAACGACGACGTCGGCCCCGGCCTTGTACTTTGGCTGCCCAAGGGCGGTATGCTCAGAAAAGTGCTGGAAGACTGGATCAAAGACGAAAATTTAAAACGCGGCTACGGGATTGTAACCACGCCGCATATAGCGCGCCTTCACTTATGGCAGAAATCCGGCCACGCCAATTTTTATAACGACAGTATGTTCAAGCCGATAGAGGTAGACGAACAGAAATATCAGCTTAAACCTATGAACTGCCCTTTCCATATAGCCGTATATAATACCGCTTTGAGAAGCTACAGAGATTTGCCTCTGCGTCTTTTTGAACTCGGCACGGTTTACCGCTATGAACGCTCCGGCGTAATGCACGGGCTTTTAAGGGTGAGGGGCTTTACTCAGGACGACGGACACATTTTCTGCGCGCCCGAACAGATAGAAAAGGAAGTTCAGGATTGTTTTAACTTCGCCATGCACATTATGAAGACTTTCGGTTTTGAAAAATTCAAAGTGGAACTTTCCACCTGGGACGAAAAACATCCCGAGAATTATACCGGCAAGTCCGAAGACTGGCACCGCGCGCAAGCCGCTTTGGAAGACGTACTTAAACACAATAATATTCCCTATACGGCACACGCCGGGGAAGCGGCTTTCTACGGCCCTAAAATCGATATAAAACTTATCGACGCGATCGGCCGCCCGTGGCAGCTTTCAACGATACAGTTCGATTTTAACCTGCCCGAACGCTTCGATATAACCTACGTCGCGCCGGAAGGCCGCAAACGCCCGCTTATGGTTCACAGAGCCATGCTCGGTTCAGTGGAAAGGTTTATCGGTATTTTAATTGAGCATTACGCAGGCGTTTTCCCGCTGTGGCTTGCCCCGGTGCAGGTAAAAGTGCTTACTTTGACCGACGCCCAAGCCCCTTACGCCAAAGAAGTCTGCGAAAAGCTTACCGCAGCCGGTTTAAGGCCGGAACTTGACGACAGAGGGGAAAAGCTCGGCGCAAAAATCCGCCAAGCGCATTTGGAAAAAGTCCCTTACACCGTCATAATCGGCGCGAAGGAAGCCGCTGAAAATACGGTAACCGTCCGCCTTAGAAGCGGCAAGAACATTGAAGGCGTAAAGCTGGATGAGTTTATCGCCAAACTTAAGGAAGAATCGCAAAGCAGGAGCCTTTCAAACTTATTTAATTAAAGTTCTTTGCAATCTTTTGAGGCCGCCGCTTTCCCGGCGGCCTTTTAGTTTTCCCGGAAAGCCGCCGATTTATAATCGCGGGCTTGATTGGTGCGGGGAATTGTTTTAAAATTAAAATATAGGCTTTTGGAGGAGGTTTTATGAAAAAAATTTCAAAATTGTTTGCATTTTTAATATGTTTGTCCGCGGCTTGCGGGGTTTTTGCCGCGCAGAGTTTCTCCGAGGTTAAAAGCGGGGCCGTTTCCGAAAAGGTCGGCACGGCCGTAAACGAAGCCAAAGCTTCGGCTGCTTCAGTTCCTTCCTCTCAGTATTTTTCATCTTCTTCATTAATAAAAGATGTTACCGACGCCGATTTTAATAAGGAAGTCTTAAATTACAAAGGGGTGGTTGTGGTTGATTTCTGGGGAACCAAATGTGAGCCTTGCGAGCAAATGTCCGTTGTGATTGAAAAGGTCGCCAAAGACTATAAAGGCAAAGTAAAATTCGTTAAGATGCGTTCGGATGTTTCCATGTCCAATATGCGCAAATATATGACCGAATATGCGAAAAAATATGATAAATCCCTTAAAGAAGTTGGAGTGCCTTTTATAATTTTCTTTAAAAACGGCGTTGCGGAAAGATACATAAATGGTTTTAGAGCTTCATCTGCGGAAACAAATATACGAGACGAGATCCGGGCTTTACTGTAAAAACGCTTCTTTCCCAAATATATATTTTAAGGACCTGGGCCCAAAATAGGTCTTATTGCCCTTGCGCAGGCGGTGATTATCTTTTAATATTTTATAAAGGCAGCAGATTTTCTTTCGTAACGGGAGGTAAATCAAGCAAGACTTAAGGGGGAAAACAAATCCCTTTAATGACATCGCTTTAAGATATGCCGGCTCTTCTCGCATATGATTACCGTGTTCTTTAGCCATACAATACCGCTTTGCTAATGAGAGGCATTATTATGAGAAAGTTCCTGTTTTGTTTAGCTCTGTTGTTCCTGCCGTTGTGTTTATCGGCGCAAGGTAAATTCCTTACGGAAGGCGTCAAAGCAGTTAAAGGCGGAAAAAGTGCCTTTTCACTTATTAGAAGAGTAAAACTCCCTAAAAAATTTGCAAAAACCGCCAGGTATTCGAGTGCGGCCTCTTCCGCGAAAAGGCTTTCCAAGCTTGGCTTTACGGGCCAAAGCTTTACCGCAAGCCTTGAAAGAAACGCGCAGGTGGCGGAATTTCTTGACAGAGCAATCAACGCCAAAAGGATTCAGGCCGAGCTCGCCGCGCTTAAATATAACAGTACTTTGGTGTCGCTGCTTGCCGATCCTGCGGAAGCTTGGGGCTCTTACGCCAGGCTTAAAAGTATTGCCCGCATGGCAAAGGCCGATCCGAATGTTATTGCTCTTCAGCCTTCCTGGCATGCCATATGGAAATCCACAGGCTTTAACGGCGCTCATCATATAATGAATCAATACGCAATAAAACAAATATGGCATACTTCGCCTTATGCCGGCAGAATAGATTTCGGCTTGGTAATAAAAGACGCTCCCAGTATGTTCCATCAATTTCACGGCAAGCCGGCTTTCGGTTATGTTTTCCACAATCCCGAGGTGCAAGTTTCCCTGTATATGAAAGGAGGGGTAAAAGCCGTAATGGAAAATCAGCTTATGCAAATCAATATGCTTAATATGGAATACGGGCTTCCGCAGCTTTCGGAAACTTTCCTTCAAAATACGATGAGGCACGCAAAAAGCTGGGCCAAAGATTACAAATTGAAGTGGAAAGAATAAAATAATTTTGAAAATAGGAAATTATTTTGTTATAATCTATATATAAAATTTAAGCAGCCGCGCGGGTGGCGGAATTGGTATACGCGTGCGTTTGAGGGGCGCATGCCTTACGGCTTGGGGGTTCGAGTCCCCCCCCGCGCAGGAAGATTTATTAAATACGGTGCGCCTTAAAGGCGCATCTTTTTTTGTCTGATTTTTTAAATATCCGTTTTGCGCGGTACAAACCTGCAATTTGGCTAAGATTAAAACCCCCGGCTTTAACCGGGGGGATTTTTATGGTTGGGCTTCTTTTCGTACGGTCTTGTAAACGGCTTGCAAAGAGGGCAGAATCCTTTTTATTCTGCCTTTAAAATGAGAGAATCAAATCAATATTAAAACACAAACGCCGAATATTACCGTCCAACCGAAAAGCTCTTTTACGCTTGTAAGCAAAGCTTGGGCCGATATTATCTGAAAATTTGCCTCCAAGCCTTTTTCAAGAACTTCCACCGAAGCCAAATTGGCCTCCATAACTCCTTGCAAAGCCCGGGCGAAAACAGCCTCCCCGGCCGGCGAGCCTATGCCTGTTTTTATCAGCCCCAAAATGCACAGAACCTGAAAATAATTTTTAAACGGCGCAGTCGCCTGAGCGTATACCGTCAGCGTTATAAACACCGTTACATGCCCGAACCCGTAACATAGCAAAGGCAGATAAAGGCTTTCAATCTTTAAATCGGACGAAATTAAAAAGAACATCATCAAAGAATAGAAAATTACAAAAAGCATACCCAAAAAAGTAAGCAGATTTATCAAATTTTGATTTTAAACAGAGCCGCCCGTTTCTGATAAGCGGTCCGCGCCGCACAGGCAAACAGAGCTTTCTTTTCCTGTTTATAACCTAATTTAATATAATTGAAGATATGAAATTTGAAACTTTTATCGCTCTGAGGTATTTGCTTTCCAGAAGTAAAGGCGTATTTACGGTCATCACGACGGTTATCGGCATATTGGGCGTTTGCGTAGGCGTTGCCGCGCTGGTAACCACGCTTGCCGTTATGAGCGGTTTCCAAAATGACATAAAAAACAAAGTCATAGGGGCGCAGGCGCATATAATGATTGTCGGCTCCATGCCGGAAGGCCGCTACCAAAAAGTGCAGGAGGCTATATCCTCCGTCAAACACGTTAAAGCCAGTGCGCCTAATATTTTGGGGCAGGCCATTTTAAATTTTTCGGATTATTCCCAAGGCGTAGTAATACGCGGTTTGGACGCCGAGCAGGAAAAGCTTACAAGCGATTTGCCGTCTTCTTTGGTTGAAGGTTCTTTTTCCAAAGAGGGGGTAAGCGCACCTTTGGTGCTTGGCACAGAACTTGCGGCGAATATGGGGCTTGATATCGATGATAACGTCGTTTTGGTTTCGCCGCGCTCTTTGGCGGGCGGTCTTCCCAAAATGAAGCGTTTTAAAATTACCGGCCTTTTGAAAACCGGTTATTACGAATTTGACAACACCATCGCCTATGCGCCTTTGGCTGAC
>NZ_CALGEO010000082.1:0-2734 GCF_937881865.1 Candidatus Proelusimicrobium excrementi | reverse complement strand
CTAAGTATGATGCGCCCAAAGGGCGCGCAGTACCCAAGCAAGGAAAAAATTAAAATCGGCCCAAAAGCGGCAAAGTGCTAGCAATGAGAATTTAATTTAACACGAGTAATTTTTTAAGGAGAAAATAAATGTCAACAGATAATATATCCCCCATCCCCACCCGGGAAGAACTAATGCAAAGTGTAGTGCTTGACTATGCACCGTTCTACTCCGTCTTTAAAGGCGTACCCCACGAGGCAAAAATCGAAAACGTCAAATTCACCACGATAAGGGGCGATGACGAAATCGTCGCAAAAGGCATCAACGCGCAGGATACGGAAAGAGCTCACGTAAAAAGCGGCGTATCAAGCAAATACTACGCCAAAGCTTTTAAAGGCGTACAATATGCCGAATCAATCCGTCAGGCTCAGTCCGCTTTACCTAATATCAATAACAAGATATTGAAAGCTTTTCACAAGCAGCTTGACGCCGAAGTTTGGAACGGCGTTGATAATAACGGCGTAATAGTATCAAGCGACCCTAACCATATTACCAATACCGCGTCAACGCTCCCGCTCACAATTTCCGGCAATAACGGCATTGATAAACTGGTGGAGCTTTTCAACAGCCTTAAAACGCAGGTTGAAAATACGTCTTCATCATCCAATTACGAGTTTGCCGTTTACGGCGCGGATTTAAAGGCGTATCTGCTTAAAATTTTAAGCAACGGTTCCACTTACAAAAAAGTTTTGCAGGACGCTTTTAGCGGCATAAAGCTTTTAGATGTTCCGGCCAATTTATCCGCTTCCGCAAACGGACTTGTGGTTATTTGCCCGGATATAGTGGACTTGCATTATACTTTGCTCCCGCAAATTGAGAATACCGGCACCGACCAAAGGAACAGCGAAGCCTGGGTAAATTACATTTACGGTACGGCTATGGTTGACGTCAAAGAAAGAGGCGGGCTTATCGTGCAGCCTGTTTCTATCAGCGACTAAAGGAGAATATATGAGAGAAGAACTTGATAATATCTTGCAGGCAATAAATGCGGCTTATTTAACCGCCAACGAGTGGTGTGAAGCCGCACTTGTGCTTGACGGCAGGACTACGGACAAGGCCAAGTATCAGGCTCTTTTCTCGGTGCTTTATGCGCGCGGGGGGCAAGGGGCGGATATTAATAATTTACACGCTTACTTTGCCGCCCGCGGGCTTTCTAAGGCTGATTTAAGCCCAAACCAAAAGCAGGGCTTCAGCAATATTTTTATAGGGGCGGTGCTGGACTGATGTTTCACGCGGAAATGCTTAATCTTAAACGGGAAATAATGCGCCGTATGGGCTCTTATGAAATTGAAATAGGCGCGCTTACGGACAGGCCGGAGCGCATAGCAAAAAAAGAGCAGAAACGCTTTCACGGCGGGCCGGCCAACAGGGCGGGCAAAAACAGCAACACCACCGTAAGGGCTGTTTTGCAAAGAATGGACGCCGCATTCAATTTACTGTTAGCCCCTTGGAGTAATCCGTCCAATAAAGACGTGGCTTTGGTGCTGAAAGAAATACTTGTGGACATGAACAAATCCCACGGCGATAATAAGCGCATAGAAAACACCGCCTTGGCGACGGTAAGAGGCCCGATATTGCGCGGGGAGTACGGCTCCAACAGCCCCGAAACGATAAAGCAAAAGGGCTTTGACCGCCTGCTTATCAATACCGGCACGATGTTCAGTTCCATAGAAGCGAGGCTAAAGAAACGTGTTTAAAAAAGCTTTGGAAAAAGACCTTAAAGCGATTTTTAAGGTTAAAAAAGTTGTTTTTCAGCGGCTGGACGCGGCGACCGAGCAAGATGTTCTTTATTGTGAAATCACGCAAACGCGCCAAAGCGGGCGGCGCGGGGAAGAGTTTGGAAAAGTAAGCGGCAGAGTGGGCATTTTGGGCGCGGCTCAGGGCAACCCGTGGGGCTTTTTGCAAAAGCAGCTTTTAAACGCTCCGCAAAACGTAGAAAAACGCTTTTGGTTCGGCCCCATAGAAAGCCAAAGCGAAACCGTGCCCGGCTGGGAACTTAAAACGCAGTCTTTGGACTTTGTTTATTTTTACAAAGGCGAATATTACCCCGTCAAGGGGTTTATAGAAGGGATTATATGGATTTTTAATTTTATCACAGGAGGCAGTAAATGAGGGATACTCTCTTACAGTATGTTTTTAAACTCAGCGTAGAAACGCCGGCGGCAAGCCCGGATACTTCCTATATACGCAATATTTTATTTTTGGCCAAGCCTTTGGCGGAAGATACCCCGGCCGAGATTAAAAGGTGCGTGAGCGAGGCGGAAATCGCCGCGTTGACCAATAATCAGGAAGCGGCGCAAATCTTAAAAGGCGGCAAAAGCTACATCTACGTTTTGCCGACCGGCACTTTGGATATCGCCGATATTTTGGCGGCTTCGCCTTATAAATTTTTTACGGTAATGGCAGGCTCGGAGTTTACCGAAGACGAATATTCCGCAAAGGACTTCGGCGGTTTTGAAGGCGTATCATGCCGCGTTTTTACCGATCAGGAAAAGGCAAAAGCTTTTGCGGCAAAAACAAATCAGTGCGGATTTTTTACCACGGCGGAAACCGGCGCGAAAAACGCCGCCTTTGCTTTTGGCTCTTTCCTGTCCGCGCCGCAGTGGGATAACAGACAATTTATTGATATGCCGTTTTCCGGCGGCGTAAACGCTTTGGGCGCGGCCGACAGCCTTTTTGATGACCGCGTCAGCTT